>DBEWTR010000191.1:0-3654 GCA_048205775.1 Collinsella sp.
CGCCGTCATAATCCTCTGGTGCCCCCGGGCGGATTCGAACCGTCGACACCCGCTTTAGGAGAGCGGTGCTCTATCCCCTGAGCTACGGAGGCATGTTGTACTAGTGTAGCAGATTTACTGCATCGCAATACGTCGTATGACCAGACTTCGAAGTTGCGGTGGAATAGTTACTGCCTAAAGCATCTAAAGCCGCATTTAGGAACTATTCCACCGCAACTTATGAGGAGCTAGTTGCCTTTGTGGAAGAGGCTTTTGATGACGGAGGGGATGCTCTTGGCGCCCTTGGCCGTCACATCGATAAAGTCGGGCGAACGCACGAGCTTATCCTCGTCGACGTACTTACGAACCGCACGAAGCGTCTCTTTGTCGTCGCGCGTCGAAAACGTAAAGTGGCCGCTATCCTTGGTGAAGATGGCAAAACGCGTAATCTTCTTGGTGCCGCGCAAAACCTCGGCGGCAATATAGTCGACCTCGTCCCACGGGATTTGAATATAATCCTCGGGATTGCGCTCGTTATAGTACTCAAACGCCTTATTGCCCACCATTACGTTACCGTGACTGGTAAGCCCCATCAGGCAGGTTGCCGGCGTTGCCAGATCGACCGTGCTGTTCTGAGATTGCGCCATACGCGCCTCGCCCTCCAATAAAAAACAATCGGACCGCATCCAGTGTACCCACCGGGTGCGGTCCGTTTCAATGGCTCAAAAGCCCTTGCCTAGCAACTCTCGGTCTTAAGCCGAAGCGTGCTTACATGAAGCCGCAGACGCGACCGATGATGCCGACGGCGAAGAGAGCCAGGATGATGACGATCGGGCTGACCTTCTTCTTGAGGAGCTTGCAGACCAGCAGGGTCAGGCACACAGCGGCAAGGCCGGGGATGAGCTGATCGAGGTTAGCCTGAAGCGTGGTGACCTTAACCTGATCAAGGGCGGTAGCACCGATGGAGTTGTACATCGTCAGCGCTTCCTTGACGCCCTCGGAGCCGGAGGGCAGGCTAGCCCAGTCGATAAAAGCGCCAGCAGACTGCGTGACCTTGGAGACGACCGGGGTGAAGGAGATGGACACCCAGCGCTCGACCAGGGCGCCGATGATGAACATACCCAGGATGGAAGCACCCTCGGTAACCTTGCCCATCAGACCGCCGGAGAGGTCCTTGGCGATGGAGGAGCCGACCTTGTAGCCAAACTCCTGCGTGTACCACAGGAAGGCGTAACGGATGATGTTCCACGCGAAGAAGAACAGCAGCGGACCGGCGATGCTGCCGGACAGGGCCATGGAAGCGCCCAGAGCGCCCAGAATCGGGCGAAGGGTGAACCAGAAGGCGGGGTCGCCGACGCCGGCGAGCGGGCCCATCATACCGACCTTGACGCCCTGGATGGCGACGTCGTCGATCGGAGCACCGTTGGCGCGCTCCTCCTCGAGGGCGAGGGTAACGCCAATGACGGGGGCGGAAACATAGGGGTGGGTGTTATAGAACTCCAGGTGGCGCTTAAGAGCGGCAATCTGGTCATCCTTGCTGGTGTAGAGCTTCTTGATCGCAGGGATCATTGCGAAGCACCAGCCGCCGTTTTGCATACGCTCGTAGTTCCACGAGCCCTGAAGGAACTGATGACGGAAGCAAACCTTCTTGCGGTCAGCCTTGGTGAGCTGAATCTTGTTCTCTGCCATATGTATCACTCCCCTCCTACTCGTAATCGTTCAGAATATCGCCGAGCGGGTCGCCGGAGCCACCGCCCATGCCGCCACCCTGCTTGGCCAGATCCTTAAGGCCAAGGTAGATGAGGGCAAGGGAGATGCCGATGAGGCCAAGGGCGATCAGCGTGAGCTGAGGGATGGCAGCAAGGACAAAGCCGAGGATGAAGAACGGCCAGGTCTCCTTGGTGGCCATCATGTTGATGACCATGGCGTAACCGACGGAAGCGACCATGCCGCCGCCGACAGCCATGCCGCCGGACAGCCAGTCGGGCATAGCGTTAAGCGCGTTGGTAACAGCCTCGGCCGGGATGATGCACAGAAGTACTGCCGGGATGGCGATACGAAGGCCCTGCATAAGGATGGCAATGTACTGCCAACGCTCGATGCCGGCGAAGTCGCCCTTCTCGGCGCAACCGTCCATGGCGTGAGCGATAGCGGTAGCCAGGGTACGGCAGATCATGGTCAGGAACAGACCAGCGACCGACAGCGGGACAGCGACGGCGATAGCGGCGGTAACGGCCTTCGACGGATCGGTAGCGCCGCCGTTGAGGGCGAGCACCATGATGATCGAAGAGGCGACCGAGGCCAGAGCGGCGTCAGGCGCGACGGCGGCGCCGACGTTGGCCCAGCCAAGGGCCATCATCTGGAGCGAACCGCCCAGGAGGATGCCCTCCTGAAGGTGACCGGTTACGAGACCGATAAGCGTGCATGCCACGAGCGGCTGATGGAACTGGAACTCATCCAGAATGCCTTCCATACCGGCAAGCAACGCGACAATCGCAACAAGCAGAATAGTGATTGCAGACATGTATCGGACCCTCCTTTACTATGCTTGAGCGGCCAGTTCGGCCTTAGCTTTCTTCAACATGGCGTCGAGATCCTCGGAGGAATCCGAAGGAACCTTGCGGACCTCGAACTTGACGCCCTTGGCCTTGAGGGCCTCGAGAGTCTTGACATCGTCATCGCCCATAGCGACGGCGTTGGTGACGACGACCTTGCCCTTGGAGTGAGCCATGGAGCCGATGTTGACTTCCTTGATGTCGACGCCGGCCTCGATGGCCTTGAGCAGATCCTGCGGGTTCTCAAAGAGCAGCATGGCCTTGGTGTCACCAAAGCGCGTGTCCTTGACGACCTCGGCCATCTTCTTGATGGGCACGACGTTGGCATGGACTCCCGGAGGGGCAGCCTGCTCGATCATGGTCTTGCGGAGCTCGTCGTGAGCAACGCCGTCGGAAACCACAATGATGCGGTTGGGGTTGATCTGCTTGGTCCACGTGGTGGCCACCTGACCATGCAGCAGACGGGTGTCGATACGGACGTGGGCAATCTTGATGTGCCCGTCGCCGATGACCGTTCCCGGAGGGATGGCGCCTGCAGGAGCAGCAGCGGCCGCAGCCGGCTTCTTCTCCTCGGGCTCCAGAGACTCGGGCTTGACGCGCACGCCAGCCTTAGCCTCAGTCACGAGATGTTTTGCGATCGCATGTGCAGTGTTCTTTGCGTCAAAGCGCTGCGAATATGCCTCGATGAGCATAGGCAGGTTGACACCGGTGACGATAGCCCAGGAATCGTGGCCCTCGATGAGCCCGCTGATCTGGTTGAACGGCGTGCCGCCCCACAGATCAACGAGGAAGAGCACCTGCTCCTGGTCCTCGAAGGAAGCGATTGCTTCCTCGACCTTGGCACGGAAGTCGTCGGGGCCCATGCTCGGCTCGAGCGAGACCACGGCTACAGACGGCTGATCGCCAAAGACCATCGAGCCCGTCTGCTTGATTCCAGCAGCCAAGTCCCCGTGGCTAGCAAGAACAATACTTACCATCACATAACCTCCTTTTTGTCTACGTATTTCCTACACGACATTAAGGAAGTATACCTGTTTGGTTTGTGGAATTATAGCTAAATTCGCACAAGGTTGGTTTATTTGTTTAAACGTCTATGTTTGTTACAAATTGATTACGTTAC
>DBEWTR010000187.1:0-1859 GCA_048205775.1 Collinsella sp.
ACAACCCCCTTGCTAGAAAACGGTATTTGTTTTCTATTAGGCCTCGGTAGCGAGCACGCGGCCCGTCATCTCGGCGGAAGGCTCAATACCAGCCATGGTGAGCATGGTCGGAGCGATATCGGAAAGACGGCCGTCCTCGATACCGGTGAGCTTGGCCTTCTCATCAACGATGATGAACGGCACGCGGTTGGTGGTGTGAGCCGTAAACGGATGCTTGGAACCGTCGGAAGCAACGTCAAACATGTGATCGGCGTTGCCGTGGTCGGCGGTAATCAGTGCAAAGCCGCCCTTGGCGAGAATCGCCGGGACAACCTTGGACAGGGCATCGTCAACAGCCTCGACAGCCTTAACGGCAGCGTCGAAAACACCGGTGTGACCAACCATGTCGCAGTTCGCAAAGTTCACGATGTAGAAATCAGCGCGATCCTCGTTGATGGCGGCGACGAGCTTCTCGGTAACCTCGGGAGCGCTCATCTCGGGCTGCAGATCGTAGGTAGCAACCTTGGGGGAAGCGACGAGCACGCGCTCCTCGCCCTCCTTGGGCTCCTCGATGCCACCGTTGAGGAAGAACGTCACGTGGGCGTACTTCTCGGTCTCGGCAGTGTGCAGCTGCTTCAGGCCATTGGCGGCGATGACGTCGGCCAGGACGTTCTCGGGGAACGTCTTGGGGAAGGCGACCTCGACGTCAAACGTCGGATCATACTCGGTCATCGTCACAAAGTGCGAAAGCTTGATCTGCTCGCGCTCAAAGCCGTCGAACTCCTTGTCCGTGAACACGCGGGTCATCTGACGAGCACGGTCGGGACGGAAGTTGAAGAAGATGGCCGCGTCGCCCTCGTGAATGCCCTCGTTGTGGGCAGCGAAGGGCTCGACGAACTCGTCGCCGCGCGGGTCCTTCTCGTAGTAGGCCTTGATACCGGCAACGGGGTCGGTATCAGCATCGGACGCGTTGACCATGACGTCGTAGGCGCGCTGGATGCGCTCCCAACGATTATCGCGGTCCATGGCCCAATAACGGCCCGAGACGGTGGCAACGCGAGCGTCGCAACCGGTCTCCTCGGAGATCTTAGCCAGGAAGGCGCAGAACTCACTCATGTAACCGGCACCGGACTGCGGGTCAACGTCGCGACCATCCATGAAGGCGTGGACGCGAACGGTCTTGACACCGTGCTCGGCAGCCATCTTGACCAGAGCCTCGACGTGGTTCATGTGAGAATGAACACCGCCAGGGCTCATAAGGCCCATGAGGTGGAGAGTCTTACCGTCAGCCTTGACATCGTCCATAGCCTTGACGAAAACCTCGTTCTTGGCGATGGAACCGTCCTTGATGGCATTGTTGATGCGCGAAAGCTCCTGGAACACGATGCGGCCGGCACCGATGTTGAGGTGACCCACCTCGGAGTTACCCATCTGGCCGTCGGGAAGGCCCACGTCCTCGCCCGAAGCACCGAGCGTGGTGTGGGGGTACTTCTCGTACAGGCCATCAAGGAAGGGCGTCTTGGCAGCGGCGACGGCGTTCTCGCCATCGGCCGGAGCAAGGCCGCAGCCATCCATGATAATCAGGAGTGCAGGAAGATGACGTTGTGCCATATGTCCTACTCGCCTGCCTTGACGACCATAGAGGCGAAGTCGGCAGCCTTGAGCGAAGCGCCGCCCACGAGGGCGCCGTCAACGTCGGGCTTGGCGACGAGCTCGGCGATGTTGCCGGGCTTGGCGGAACCGCCATACAGCACGCGGATGCCGTTAGCGAGCTCCTCGCCGAACATCTCCTTGAGGGTCTCACGGATAGCACCGCAGACCTCCTGAGCGTCCTCGGCGGTAGCGGTCTTGCCGGTGCCGATGGCCCAGATGGGCTCGTA
>DBEWTR010000192.1:0-5809 GCA_048205775.1 Collinsella sp.
TTCCATGACAACTGCCTCGAGGGCCTCATCGCCGGCCCCGGCGTCAAAAAGCGCTGGGATGGCAAGAGCGCCGGAGACGTGGCCGATGACCCGGAGGCCATGGACCTGCTCGCCGGTTATCTGGCACAGGCGCTCATGACCTACGCGCTGTGCTACGCACCGCAAAAAATCATCAGCGGCGGCGGCGTGGCCGACCACACCCCCATCGTGCCGCTCGCACGCAAAAAGTGTGCCGAAATGCTCAACGGCTATATCGTCACGCCCGAGGTCAACGACATCGATAACTACATCGTCAACAACAGCCTCGAGGGCAAGCAGGGCATTATGGGCTGCCTGGCCCTGGGCGCACAGGCGCTTCAGTAGCAGACGCACCCACAGGGCGTGGCGCGCCCGGCAAATCCGACCTACGGAACGACGCCACCACGCCTCATATAAGTCCTCAAATAAAAAAGGCCGCCTAGGACCAAACATACGTCCTAGGCGGCCTTTTTGGCACATATGAGCGATCGTAGTAGATATCTGAGCACAACGCCCGTTGCCGCTCCACAGTAGTCGATCATCACATCGGTGATCATGCCGGCGCGTCCCGGCACAAAGAGCTGAATCGTCTCGTCGATCGAGGGAATCAGCAGCAGGAACGCCGCCGTGGGCAGCAGCACGTCAAAGGTGCGCCGGCCCTCAAAATCAAAGGCGTGCGTTGCCAGGATGCCGAGCACCATATACTCAGTAAAATGCGCGCACTTGCGAACAACGAAGTTGGTCACCCATTCATATGGAAGTCCCACGCCGTGCAGGAAACCGCGGATAGTTTCCATGACCGTTAGACTCAGCGAGCCCGACCCCGAGCCGGGAACCAGCGAATTGCCCCAGATCAAGAGCGCCATCAGGCAGGTCACGACCGCCCATTTTCGATTGATCTTAACCATGCAGAAGTTATGCCTCCGCGCGGAGCGGCGCAAAGCTGGCGGTACCGCCCTCGATAACGCTCAGATAGGCACGGCCCGTACGCTTGGCGGTAGAGGACTGCAGGCGCTCGATCTCTTCCTCGAGGATCTGATTGACGCGCTCGTGACGACGATTTTCCATAATGCCGGCGGCAATAGCCTCGGCCCGCTCGATGCTCTCGCGCGAGATACGGGCGGTATCCTCGGGGAGCACAGCGCTGTGACGGCCGACATAGGCGGGGGCAGCAGACTGAGGGGCAGCGACGGGAGCGGGCGCTACAACAGGAGCGGGCTCGTCAATCTCATCCAGAATCGCGGTGGCGGCGGCCCACATGTCCTCGTGGCCCGAATAATCGGCCATGGGGACATCGACCTCGAGCGAGGCGTCCGGAAGGTCGCCGGTGTCGATGCGATCTTGGGCATCAATCGATGCGGTGATGGCTGCAGGCTCATCGAGGTCATCGAGATCGATGTCCGCGGCACCGGAGATGATAGGCATGCTGGCGAGGTTTGCATTGTACGGCGCAGCCTCGGCCGCCTGCTGCTGGGCAGGAGCGCCCCACAGTGAGCTTTCGGCGGCACGGCGGGCGGCAACGGCCTCCTCGTCCGCGGCCATGGCTTCATCAACGTACGAATTGTCGGCAGAAGCGTTCGCGTCCGCCGAGGTAGCACTGTAGGCGTTATTGGCTGCCGCGTTGGCGACGAGTGCCACGAAAGCCGCCGTGCTGCCCGCAGGGGCGGCCTGGGAGCCAGATACGGCGCGTGCCGCGGCGGCGATGTCGTCGCGATTGAAGGAGCCGGTCTGCCCGCCGTTGGTGAGCTCGTCGATGGCGACTTGATAGACGTCGCGCGAGTGTGCAGGGTCGCAGCTCACCGGCGAATCGTCGTCGAGCATACTGTCGATCATGGACCAAGCCTCGTCCTCGTCCATAGCATCTGCGGCTCGAGCGATGGTAGGGACACCATCATCGGCATGACGGCGCTGGAACGCACCAGTCAGGCCGGAAAGGAATGCCGAGGTAGACTGCTCCGACTGAGCCTGAGAAGCAGAAACAGCAGCGTAAGGAGTAGCATCCTGCTGCTGAGCTGGAATCGAGGCGGTCTTGAATTCGCTTTGATGCTGATTGAGATTGGCGGCACCGCCCATGGCGTCGGGCTGGAACAGACGCTCTTCACGCTGCGCACGGTACTCGGAGATACCCAGCGAGGCGGCATAGATACCCACGCCCGCCACCGCGCCCACGGCGAAGGGAACCGCACCCGCCACGACCGTCTCGTTCACCGACGAAAACGGCAGCGTCGCGGCATACATAACCACGGGAGCGGCAAGGCCGATCCCGCACGAAAGTCCGGCAAGGACTGCTCGTTGTGTTGCATCAGAAGAAGCCATGAGCTCTCCCCATCTTCCAGCACCCAAATCGCATCATTCAGTTGGCTGCGCGAGAGAAGATGAAGCGGGGCTATGCCCCAAAGCAACGGTATATGGTTCGTTTCATCTGCGTTTTCCGTCGCGAAGCTTAAAAGCTATTATGCGAAACCGCCCCGTCGATTGCAAGCGACGATGTCGGATTGAAACGGGAAACCTGCTGCTCGTCGGTCTTATGGTTAAAAATAAGCGCGGAGCGGCGATATGGAAAAGGGCCAAGGCTCAAAGCCCCGACCCTCTATTGCATTGATGGCTATCGCCGCGTGCGGTTGGCGACTTAGAACGTCTGCTCGTAGTCGCTGTGCTTTTTGGCCGAACGCACCAGAAACTCCTGGTTGGTGTTGGTGCCCTTGAGGCCCTTGATAAACGATGCGGCCGCGCGCTCGGTATTGTTCATGCCGGCGAGGATGCGACGCAGACCAAAGACAAACGGGCGCATCTGCTCGTCGACCAGCAGATCCTCGTTGCGCGTACCGGAGGCAACGGGGTCGATAGCCGGAAAGATACGACGGTCGGCAAGATCGCGGTCGAGCTTAAGCTCCATGTTGCCGGTGCCCTTAAACTCTTCAAAGATGACTTCGTCCATCTTGGAACCGGTGTCGATGAGGGCAGAGGCCAGGATGGTGAGCGAGCCACCATTCTCGATATTACGGGCTGCGCCCAGGAAGCGCTTGGGCGGATACAGGGCCGCCGAATCGACGCCGCCCGAAAGGATGCGGCCCGAGGCGGGCGCCGCCAAGTTGTAGGCGCGGGCAAGACGCGTGATGGAGTCGAGCACCACCACAACATCGCCACCCAGCTCCACGATGCGCTTGGCGCGCTCGATGACGAGCTCTGCCACACGAGTGTGGTTGTCGGCGGGCATATCGAAGGTCGACGCCACAACCTCGCCCTTGATGGAACGCTGCATATCGGTGACCTCTTCGGGGCGCTCGTCGACGAGCAGGCAGATGAGGTGCACCTCGGGGTTGTTAATCGAGATAGACTGGCAGATCTTCTTGAGGATCGTGGTCTTGCCTGCCTTGGGCGGGGACACAATCAGGCCACGCTGACCCTTGCCGATCGGCGACACGATGTCGATGGCGCGACCGGTAATGGAGTCCTTGCCGTGCTCCATGCGCAGCGGCTCGTTGGGATAGACCGGGGTGAGGTCACCAAACTTGGGGCGGTTGCGAATCTGCTCGGGGTCTAGACCGTTGACGGTCGTGATTTTGGCGAGGCCGGCGCGCTTGTCGCCGCCGCGCGAAGGACGCAGCGAGCCCTCGATGACGTCGCCCGTGCGCAGGCGCGCGGAGCGGATGAGGTAGGCGGGCACGAAGGCGTCGTCGTTGGACTTCATGTAACCGTGGGCATGGATGATACCGGAGCTGTCCGGACGAATCTGCAGGATGCCCTTGATGTCGCGGAAGCCCTCGGCCTTCGCGGCGGTGACGTAGATCTCCTCGACGAGCTCGGCTTTCTTCTTGCCGGTCGTCTCGATCTCGAACTCCTTGGCCTTCTCGCGCAGCTCGGCGACCTTCATGGCCGCGAGTTCCTCGCGCGAAAGCGTGGGCTCGGTGGGGGCGGCGTTGCGCTCCTTGTTGCGCTGTTTGCGATCGCGCTGGCGGTTGCGACGGTCGTTGTTGCGCTCGTCCTTGCGGTCGTTGCGCTCGTCGTTACGCTTGTGCTGGCGACGGTTGGGGCGAGCGCCGTCTTCGGCCTCGGCGGGCGCGGCACCATCAGTTGCGGCGGCGTCGGCATTGGCCGCAGCAGCGTCATTGGCCTCGGCGCCGGAATCGACTTGCGCTTCGACATCAGCCTGCTGCTCGGACGTCTTGGCCTTAGCGGACTTCTTACGACCGCGCTTGGGCTTCTCGGACGCAGGTTGTTCGACGTCCTGGGACTCGGCGGCATCAGCCGATGCATCGACGGTCGTCTCGGCGGAATCCTCGGACGCGCCCTTCTTGGCAGCCTTGGCCTTGGACGTGCGCTTAGCAGCAGTACGATGGCTACGACCAGGACGGACGTCGGCGGGCTCGACATCGGCGGGAGCGGCCTCGGAAGTCGTAGCATCCTGGACGGGCGCGTCGGCGGCGGTTGCAGACTCGGCGGTCGCCGCAGCATCCCGAGCGGCTGCAGCTGCGGCTGCGGCCTTCTCTGCCTCGACGAAGGCCTTGGGCTTGCGACCGCGACGGTGCGGGCGCAAAGCCGGATCGACAACGGGAACTTCGCTGGCCTCGACAGGCGCAGCGGGCTCAACAGGCGATGTGCCCTCCCCTGCCGCGGAACGGACCGAAGCCTCAGTGAGCTCGGGGGTTACCTGATCGGCAACCTGCTCGGCCTTAGCAGCCGTGCGACGGCGTGTGCGCGGTACCGGCTTCTCGGTCGGCTGGTCGGCGGCAGGCGTCTCGGGCACAGACGGAGCTGCAAGCTCGGTCAGAGCCGCGGCCTCGCGCGCGGCAGCACGACGGCGGGCGCGCACCACCTGAGCCTCGCTACTCTGCGCCCACGCACGTGCCTGCGCGCCCTCAGCGGACATCGGCGCCGCGGAGACAGCTGCAACGGTGCGCTTGGCGCGCGTCGTGCGCGTGGTACGGCGCTTGGGCTTGGTGACCTCCTCGCCGTCAGTGGCAGGCTTGACCGTGCGGCGCGTACGCTTGGGCTTTGCCGGAGCAGCCTCCTCACCAGTTGCAGGCACGGCCTTCTCAGCCGCTGAAGGCGTAGGCGTCGAAGCAGCCTTAGGCGTCTCAGGAGCCGAGGCTTGCGCGGGCGCCGCGACCTGGTCCAACGCAACCGGTGCAGCGGGAGCGGCTTGCGTCGTCGTTATTTCGTTTTCTTGCTGTTGATCAGACACAGTGTTTGCTCAACTTTCTTTTCAAGCCCTGTGATCACATGCTCCCTGCATAAACCTTCAGGGCGGCTAAACAGTCTAGCTCCGTCAAATACCGACGGACATCATTGATCTGTATCGAGATATTTGCGTCATATACGCAGCGTTAGTGTAACACAACCGCAACCACCTGCAACTTAGTCATTGAGGACGTTCTTAAACGACTAGTCAAAAGGGACAATCTTTGGTTTAACACCCACAAATCTGACTGCCTCCGCCAAAACTGTGGCGGTTTACTACGATGAATCGCTCAACCGCGATCACTCCGAAACTTGTTGAACTAAAACCGCAGGTAGATGCCTTGCGCTTTTTTGCGAAAAGCCGGCGTAGTTGGAATTTCTCATTTCATCGTAGTAAACCGGCATAGTTTCGTATTTCCAGCAGTTCCAAATTCGTCAATACGTCGGCGTTTGCAAAAAGCCCGACCTCCGTGTGAACTGCGCCCCAAATCTTGGACGCCCTAAATAGCGACTAGGCCGCAAGGGCCTGATTCCGGTACTCCTCCGGGGTCAGGCCCTTCAATCTTACCTGCCTCCGGCTCGTGTTCCAGTGGACTATGTATTCCTCCAG
>DBEWTR010000193.1:0-4235 GCA_048205775.1 Collinsella sp.
GCGTGCATACAGCAAGCTTGGTTGCGCCTATTCCTGGGGCGGAATTGGCCCGAACAGTTTCGACTGCTCTGGTTTTGTTAGCTATTGCCTCACTGGTCGCTATTGCCGCCTGGGCACCACGGGCACCTTTATGGGCTGGACGCGTGTGTCCGATCCGCAGCCCGGTGACGTTGTGGTCAACTCGTACCACACCGGCATTTACATCGGTGGTGGTCAGATGATTCATGCTTCCGACTACAACACGGGTGTTATCATCAGCTCCGTTGCCGCCGGCATGAACAACAACTACATTTTCGTGCGCTACTAAGTATTCAGATAAAGCAAACGGATATGGACCTCGTGGCTTTGAGTCATGGGGTCCATTCTTTTGCCTTTAGTGCAGTCCGCTATCTAGTTTTGAATACTAGATAGCGGCCCAATCGGTCTGCAAGATGGCTATAATTGAATGGGAACGATTAGAAAGGACCCTCTATGAGCTGGGCACTTATCTCCGATTCAAGCTGCAACCTCCGCGATTGGCAACCGATCGCACCCCATACCACCTTTGCATTTGCTCCCCTCAAAATTCGAGTGGGGGAGCGTGAATTCGTCGATGACCTTTCGCTCGATGTTCATGAGCTCAACTGCGCTGTTCAGGCGGAGACGAATGCCTCTTCGAGCGCTTGTCCCAGCGTGGGGGAGTGGGCCGAGCTCTTCAAATTGGCAGACAAGACCATCTGCATGCCGATCTCTGAGGGCGTGTCGGGCAGCTACAACGCGGCAGCCACGGCTCGCGATATGGTTCTTGCCGAGGAGCCCGACCGACAGATTCATCTAGTCAATTCACGCGCGGCTGGCGGCAAAATGGACCTCATTTTCTTGCTGTTCGACCGCTATCTTGCAAGCAATCCGGATGTCTCATTCGAGGACGCTTGCGCATACTTCGATAGCCTTGAGCAGAACAGCAAAATCCTCTTCAGCTTGTGCAATTACGAAAACCTGGCCAAAGCCGGACGTATCCCTAAGGCAGCCGGCGTCATTGCCAACAAGCTCAATATCCGCATTTTGGGCACGGCGAGCGAGGCCGGTAAAATCGAACTCGTCGGGCACACGCGTGGCGAAAAGAAGATGCTCAACAAGATCATCGACACCATGGAAGCCGAGGGTTTTACGGGCGGCGAGGTCATCATCGATCACGTTGAGAACGAATCTGGAGCCCAGGCGCTTACTGATCGCATAGTCGAACATTGGCCCGGCTCCAAGACCATCATCATGCCCTGCAACGGCCTGGATTCCTATTACGCCGAGATGCACGGCCTCATCATCGGCTACGGCATGGGCGTAGCTTCAGGCAAATAAAGTCCAACCAAGCAAAATACGGGCGGGACAAAGCGACAGATGGCTCTTTGTCCCGCCCGTTTTATACGTCGGCTAGCTATTAAACCCGTTGAACTTGAGATAGCTCATCAAGTAAGCCTTCGAAACAAAGGATGAAACCGCACTGCGCACAAGCAGCGACTCACGCGTTACCTGATGCGCCGTATCGGGAACCGGCGTCTGCTCGACGGAAAACGCCGAACGAATCGATGCCTCGAGCTGATCGACCACATAATCAAAGGCCGTCGGAGCATCGTAGCTCAAACGCTGAATGTTAAAGAGAGCCTGCACCGCAGCAATAGGTAGCACCTGCTTAAAGATGCAGATAGCGATCAGGCGGGCAATCTGCTCGCGGCCATATTGCTTTTTGACCGGAGCGGGCACCAGGCCGACCTTCACATAATTATTGATCATCGATGGCGTAATGACAGGCTGCTCAACGCAAATGGATAGCGGCTCCATCCACAGCGCAACATACTCAATGACCTGGTCGCGGTAGAGCGTCACATTGGGCAACTGGTCATAGCGCGGCAGACTCAACGTATTGAGTTTGCGCACGATATCGGACTGAATAAATGCATCGGGCAGCACAGTGGGCTGAATATCCTCAGGCTTAATGCTGACCGACGAATCAGACATCGGAATAACGTGTTTAACGTGGTTCATAAAGGTCCTCCGTTCGTTTTCTATATTGTATTCTAGGTTATCTAGTTTTGCATACCACATAGCCGGCAAGAAAATGGCAGGACAGTGCACTGATACATCGTCCCGCCATTTAGTTAATTGATAGCAACCTTACATAAGATATATTATCGTACTTATCAGCGTAGGAAAGCGTATGCGCTGGTTGCCGCTATGGCTCCGTCCGAAACGGCGGTCACAACCTGGCGTAAACGCTTAGAACGGATATCGCCGGCTGCGAATAAGCCGGGCGTACGGGTGGCCATGGACTCATCGGTGAGGATACCGCCATCGGGGCCTAGATCGACCAGATGCTCGACAAGTTCGGTATGAGGTTGCGTGCCGGTAAAGACAAAAATACCAAACGAGCCAGGCTCAAAGGTCTCGGCATGCGTTTTGCCGCTCGCATTGTCCTTGAACGTAATTGTCGTGGGCATCGCTTCACCAGAAAGCTCAACAATACTAGTTTGGTACCTAACTGAAATATTGTCCTTAGCAAGCATCTTATTCACAACACCCTCGGGTGCACGGAACTGATCGCGACGCAGCACGATGGTCACGTTGCTGGCAATGTCGGACAGGAACAGCGCCTCCTCGCATGCCGAATTGCCGCCTCCGATAACAAAGACCTGCTTGCCGCGGAAGAACATGCCGTCACACGTCGCGCAATACGAAACGCCACGACCGCGATACGTGTCTTCGCCAACAAAACCCGCAGGACGCGGCGTGGCGCCCATGCACGCAATGACGCTCTTGGCCGCTGTGTCGCCCATATCATGATGGATGGTAAATTGAGCCGCATCGGCATCGTAATCGATGCCAGTTACCATACTCCATTCAACCTGAGCCCCCAGGCCTTCTGCATGCTGTTGGAATCGCTCGCCAAGTCCGGCACCGCTCAGCAGCGGAATGCCAGGATAATTCTCAATCTCGTTGGACGTGGCGATCTGTCCGCCAGACATGCCCTGCTCAAGGACAGTCGTCGTCAGGTTGGCGCGCGCCGCATAAATGGCGGCAGCATAACCCGCGGGGCCGCCGCCGATAATCGCAACATCGATTGTCTGATCGGTAGTCATGAAGAGTCCTCTCGTCGAAACGTTGTCGTTCTTTGCGCTCATACCCAAATTTACGTGAACGTGACACTCATGCACTACAATGATAAATCCGTGTTACAACGTCGAAGGGGAGTTATCGATGGATCAGACGCAGACGAGCGATGACGCTCCCCTGCTCACGCACAGCACTCCCCAATCGGAGCAGACAACGCTCTTGGCTCAGCAAAAACCTCTCGTGACCATCATGCACGCCTCGGTCGGCTCGGGCCACAAGGCCGCCGCAAATGCGATTGCGCAGGCATTCGACCTCATCCGCGGCACTAATGGCATCCCCGAGGACGTTGAGATTGAAGTGCTCGATATCCTTGATTTTGGACGAATTAAATTCGACGGCAATAAGACCGCGGCTTCTTTTACTGGAGCCACGCGACCCATTTACGACCTGACCTGGCGATATACGCTTACGGGACATCTTCTCTGGGGTGGCGGCACGGCATGGTCGCGAATTATGTTTCCCGCCTTCAACGAATATATTCGTAGCCGCAGGCCCATAGCCGTGGTCGCAACGCACATCACAGCAGCCAATGTTGCCGTGGGCGCCCGCGTAATTACGGACATCGATTATCCGGTCATCTGTGTACCGACTGACTACGAAGTCGAAGGCTGGTGGCCCCACAAGGACACCGATCTCTTCTGTGTTGCCAACGAATTTATGGCCGAGACGCTGCGTCCGCGCAAGGTGCCCGAGGCAAAGATCCGCATAACGGGCATCCCCATCCGAGCCGGTTTCGATTCAGATTACAAACGCGAAGATGAGTTGAGCAAGTTCAATCTCCCCATCGACAAGACCGTCGTGCTGGTAATGGCCGGTGCCAGCTTGCCTCAACCGTACGTCCGCTTTCGCGCGGCGATGGACCACACACTCCCCTTCCTGCGCAGCTTTGAGGACATGCATTTTGTCTTTTTGCCGGGCAAGGATAAGGAATACGCCACCCGCCTCAAGACGCTCTTCGACGCCATGAAGCTCGAAAACGTCACGGTTCTGGACTACGTGGACGACATGGCGGCCCTCATGCACGGCTGCGACCTGGCAATCCTCAAATCGGGCGGGCTCACCGTCACCGAGTGCCTGTGCGCGCATCT
>DBEWTR010000203.1:0-3804 GCA_048205775.1 Collinsella sp.
TGGGAAGGCCACCAATCTCCGATGAGCCGAGCGTCGTTATATCAGCACGTGTGGGCGAATCGATTCTTGAGGCGTTTGACGAAAAAGCCAAACGCCATGGGCAAACACGCACGGAGCGGCTCAGAGAGCTCATTACACTTGATGCACTGATTGCCTAGGCCCGCTCCCCCGTCGGACCCAAACATGTACACCAGCATCCAAAGTCGACATTTTTCGACATCTTTGGATGCTGGTGTACATGTTTTTGCTACATAGTCGTTGGGGACGTCCTTAAATGACCAGTCGTTAAAGAACGCCCCCGATGACTAGTTAGCCGTGGAAGCGAGCTGTGGGTGCAAGCGGCTGTTCACGAAAGACGCGCTCGACGGCAGCGCGGTATTCGTCGACCTTTTTGGTCTTGCGTACGATCTTGTGGACGGTAGCGGGATCAGCGAAAGCGCACTTGGCGTAGAACCACCACTCCTTCATGCGGAAGACCGCATTGCCGCCAATCTCTTCTGCATATGCCGCAAACAGCGTGTCGTGGAAGCGCTGCAGCTCAGCAGCCGTTGCAGCAGGGCCGCCCTTGACCATGCGAGCCAGAGCGGGGTTCGCGAGCAGGCCACGCCCCAACATCACATGGCGCGTGCCGGGATAGGCCTCCACCAGCGCGTCCATATCCTCAAGATCAAAAATGTCACCGTTATAGGCCACGGGGAACGGCGCACGCTCCAGCGTCTCGCCATAAAACTCTTTGCGCGGCAAGCCCGTATAGCGGTCCTTCTGTACGCGCGGATGCACGATCAGCTCTGCCAACGGCATGCGGCAATACAGATCGAGCACGCGCTCGTATTCGTCGTCATTCTCCAGCCCCAGCCTGGTCTTTACCGACACCGGCAACGGCGACCGCTCGCACACATCGCTTAAGAACGCCTCGAGCTCGTCGAGATTGCGCAAGAAACCCGAGCCCTTGCCCTTGGCGACAACCGTTCCCGAAGGGCAACCCAGGTTGAGATTGACCTCGCGGTAGCCCATGTCGGCGAGCACCTGTGCCGCCCACACAAACTCGTCCGCGTTCTTGGACATCAGCTGAGGCACCACGTTGAGCCCCTGGGTATTGGCAGGATCGATCTCCTTAAACGCCTTGCCGCCAAAGCGGTTTCCCACCCGCGGCGGCGGCAAAAACGGCGTGTAATAGCAATCGAGCGCACCGAAGCACTCCGCATGCACGCGACGGAACACATGCCCGGTAATCCCCTCCATAGGGGCCAGCGAAAGGATCATCTACTCTTCTCTCATATCAACACAACAAAGGGGCCGTCCCTTTGTCACATGCATTATGCCTTGCGCTTCAGGCGATTCACAAGGAAGAGGTAGCTACTGAACGATGACCACCCTCCAGCCGCACCCCATACAACGAGGTTTAATACTTTTCCCGAGAAGTGAACGAGTGAAAACGGGCCCCCGAAGCATCGGCACTTTCGAGATGCAATTTCCTGCGGTTTTGCCAGCAAAATCCTGCGGGTTTGACGTCTAAAAATGTCGATGCTTCGGAGGTCCAAGTATGGCCGTTCACTTCTCGGAAAAGTATTAGACCTCGATTTACATGCCACTCAATGTGGCAAAGTGGCTGCTCCTTTGTCACATTCGATGAAAAAGGGCACCGATGTTAGTCGATGCCCCAAAGCGGCTGCAGGTTAAGCCCTACAGCGTATGTCTAAGACGAATCGAACTATTCGTCCCAGGAGAGGTTCTTACCAGTCTTTTTTGCCAGCAGCAAGAACAGGCCGATAATAACGTTGCATGCGATGCAGAAGATGAAGACGCCCTGGAAGGAGCCGACAAGCTCATAGACCTTCATCATAACGGGCATGCCAAAGGCGCCGACGATATAGCCCACGGAGCAGATCAGCGCGAAGATGCGACCGAAATCGCGGGAGCCAAAGACATCCATAACCAAAACGGTCAGGGCAGTGCCAGCGATGACGTACATTACGTCGTTCACGCCTGCTGCGAGGATGCTGAGCGTCGAGTTGCCGCTGCTCATCATGAGCATGACAAAGGAGAGGATGGAGACAGCGAGCCAGCCCAGAATGGCCTTCGTGCTGCCGAACCTATCGCAAGTGGTGCCGACGATCGGATTGAGGAACAGATCGAAGAGCGATGCAGCGGATACCATGAAGCCGCCCACCATGGGGCTAAAACCAACCTCGGAAGCATACGTCGGGAAGAGCTGGTTCATGCAGCAAGTGAGCTGAACGAGACAGAGGAAGCCGATGCAGAAGAAGAAGGCAGGCGACTTAATGGCGCGCGCATAGCTAACGCCACGCGTGCTATCCTCGGTCGTCTCCTCGGTCTCGGTGACCGTCTCGCCCTCGACGTAGCCATAGGGCAGCATGCCCTTGTCCTGAGGCTTATAGCGAATAATCAGGACGGAAGCGGGGAGAATGAGCACGGCGGAGACGCCAGCGAGCACCAGATAGCCAGTCCTCCAGCCAGCGGCCTCGATGACAGAGGTGATGACGGGGCTCATGATGAGCATGTAAATCGAGTTCACTGCCCAAGCGAGACCGATTGCCAGGCCACCAGATTTTTTGAACCACTGGTCAATAACGTCGGACATGGCGACGCCGGTGGTGAAGGCGAAGCAAACGCCAATCAGGGCGCCAGCGGCGATGAACATCCAGACTTCGGTGTAGAAGGCCATGCCTGCGCCGGCAGCAAGCAAAATAAGCTCGACAACGGGGAGCCAAACCTTGCCAACGACCTTGGGAATGAGTTTTCCGACAAACGGAAGAGCTGCCGCAAGACCAATGAGCGTTGCGGTGAAGTAATACGAGAAGATGGAATAGTCAAACCCGAACTCCTCGCACACGGGTGCGACGAAGGAGCCCGCGATGACGCTATAGGATCCGGTCGTGCCGGCAGACATAAGGCCGAGCGCGATTACGAGAACCCATGCGTAAACCTTGCTGCTCTTTAACTTTGCATTTTCCATTGATACAGCTCCTAGAGACCCAGAAGGGCACACATAACGGCCTTGATGGTGTGCTGACGGTTCTCTGCCTCACGGAAGATGACCGAAGCGTTGGCCTCAAAGCACTCGTCGGCAATCTCAAAGCCCTCGGTGATGATTTCGCGATGGAGGTCGTTCTTGCACTGGTCGAGGAGCATTTTGCCGACACGGTGATCTGCGTTATGGACAGAGGGAAGCTCATGCATGCAGAAGATGTCGGGATTGTTGGTGCGCTTGCACAGCTCGCTGGTGACGCGATAGGGGTACAAAGACTCGGCATCGCCCAGCCAGGAGTTGTAGTCGTCGGGATCCAGAACCTCTTCGCCGCACTCGGGGTTGATGTAGCGCCACTCCTCGGTAACGATAACGTCAACGCCATCCAGGGCATCGAGGTCAGAGGTGATGGTAAAGGTCCTATTGGGAGCGTACTTGGCGTAGCAGGCCTCCACCTCTTCGATCATTTCCTTGCACATCTGATGACGGAGGTCGTCGGGGCCGATGGCGAGGAAGTCCATGTCGAGCATAGCGCACAGATGGCCATACCACACCGGGGCGCCGGCGCAGTTGCCAACGAAAGCCATCTTCTTGCCGCGGCTCGTACGCAAACCGCCCCATTGCTCTTCCATCGTAAGAGCGTCAGCGAGCATCTGAGTCGGGTGATCGCCGAGAGTAAGGGCATTGATGACCGGGATGTCAACCAGGTCGGCGACGTCATAGAGGAACTGCTCGTCCTTCTGTGCGCGATAGACGATGAGATCATACATGCCGTTAAAGACGCGCATGGCGTCCTTGACGGTCTCGCAGTCACC
>DBEWTR010000194.1:0-4235 GCA_048205775.1 Collinsella sp.
CTGGAGGAATACATAGTCCACTGGAACACGAGCCGGAGGCAGGTAAGATTGAAGGGCCTGACCCCGGAGGAGTACCGGAATCAGGCCCTTGCGGCCTAGTCGCTATTTAGGGCGTCCAAGATTTGGGGCGCAGTTCACACGCGCTGCAGGGTCTTTTTGCATGTCATGTTTAGTTGTGGCCAACGCCTTAGAGAGCGGCAACGACCTCGATCTCGACCAGACCGCCAGCCGGAAGGGCGGCAACCTGGAAGGCGCTGCGCGCGGGGAACGGGGCCTCAAACTTGGAGGCGTAGATCTCGTTCACGGCGGCGAAGTCGGCGATGTCGGCCAGGTAGACCGTGGTCTTGACGACATCGGCAAAGGTAGCGCCGGCAGCGGTCAGCAGGGCCTCGACGTTGGCGAGGGACTGCTTGGCCTGGGCCTCGACGCCCTCGGGCATCTTGCCGGTCGCGGGATCGATGCCCAGCTGGCCGGACAGGAACACCATGTTGCCGGCCTGGATACCGGGGGAATACGGGCCGATGGCTGCGGGTGCGTTATCGGAAGACACGACGGTCTTGCTCATGTTTTTCTCCTTACGATCAATTGAGAGAGCGTGAGCGCGGTGTTCACACCGGGAGGCACAGTTCGGTCTGAACACCGCGCTTGATTGGGATAGTACTCAAGGTTTCTGTTTGATGCAAGAATATTATCAGCTTGCGAGAATATTTTATCGCCCAACGGTTTCCCCGAACCGCTGAACGGTTCTCATGTGGAGCAGCCAGTCCAAGCTGCTGAAGACTTTGTCCTGCTTAGGCTGCGGGCGTCGCCCACCGCAGCGACGCCACTATACTTTTGAATATCTGAGCATTTTGAAAGGCAGGATATGACCGCAACCGCCAGCCGAACCACTAACCGCAGGCCCGAGCTTTTGGCCCCCGCCGGAGGCCCGGAGCCCTTTGCCGCCGCGCTCGCCGCCGGGGCAGACGCCATCTACTGCGGCATGGGCAGCTTCAACGCCCGCCGCAAGGCAACCAACTTTACCGACGAGGCCTTTGAGCAAGCCTGCCGCGCCGCGCATCTAGCCGGGTCGCGCGTCTACGTCACGGTCAACATCGTCATCAAGCAGTCCGAGATGGGCGATGCACTGCAGCTCATTCATCGCTGCTCCACGCTGGGCGCCGATGCCTTCATTATCCAGGACTGGGGTCTGTTCTTTGAGGCCAAGCGCACCATGCCCGGCATCGAGACACATATCTCGACCCAGGCGAACATCCACGACGACCGCGGAACCCTTTGGTGCCGTGAGCAGGGCGCCGACCGCGTGACTCTCTCGCGCGAGCTCTCCATCGACGAAATCGCCGCCATTCACGACGCCGCGCCCGATGTGGACCTTGAGGTCTTCAGCCATGGCGCCATCTGCTTTTGCTACTCGGGCCTGTGCCTGCTGTCGAGCTTTGCCATGGCGGGACGATCGGCCAACCGCGGCATGTGCGCCCAGCCCTGCCGCCTGCCCTACGAGTTGATCGACGAGAACGGTCGCGCGCTCTCCCCTGCCGGTCGCGAGCGCGCGCTGTGCCCGCGTGACACCAACACCTCACAGCTTGTTCGCCGTCTGTATGACGCCGGCGCCGCATCGCTCAAGCTCGAGGGCCGCATGAAGGCACCCGATTACGTGTACTCCATCGTTGATGTGTATCGTCACGAAATTGACGACATGCTATCCGGAGCCGCCGTTGCCAAGGACGAGGAAGCCGCCCGCCAGCGCCAGCTCAAGCGCTGCTTCAACCGCGACTTTACGCACGCCTATCAGGACGGCACCTCGGGCGACGAGATGATGAGCTATGAGCGTTCCAACAACCGCGGCCAGATCGTGGGCACGGTGCTGGGCAGCCGCCCGGCCAACCGCGATGTGCGCGGCCTCAAGTCCGACGACCGCCGTCGCCGCGCCGCCATCGCCCGCATTGAGCTGTTTGAGCCCGTGGGCAAAGGCGACCTGCTGGAGCTTCGCCACGATAACGAGTTTGACCAGTTCCTGACCACCATTGCCGCCGATGATGCCGCCGCCGGTGACATCATTGAGTGCCGCGTGCCCCGTAGCATGCCCGAGGGCTGCCGCGTGCGCGTGATTCGAAGCCAGAGCGCCATTGACGCCGCCGGCGCCGCGCTCAAGCGCGATGTGCTGCGCCGCCGAGCTGTTGACGTGTCCGTCGTGGCGCGCCTGGGCGAGCCGTTTACTGTCACACTCACCTGCTGTGACAACCCCGCGCTCACCGCCACCGCCACGGGCTTCACCGTCGAGGCCGCCAAGACCCGCGCCGTCGAGGCATCCGATCTGGTTGAGCACGTCGGGCGCATGGGCTCCTCTCCCTTTGAGGCCGCGAGCTTTGATGTGGCGCTCGATGAGGGCTGCGGCATGGGCTTCTCCGCCGTGCACAAGGTGCGCGCCGCCGCTTGTAAGGCGCTGGAAGAGGCCATTCTGGCACCGTACGAGGAGCGCGCAAAAACGCTCGAGTTGCCGGTGCTCGACAAATGTACGCGCCCCATGCCCAAGCACTACCGCGACGAGCCGCAGATCTGCGCCACCGTCACCTCGCTCGAGGCCGCCGAGGCAGCCCGCGCGGAGGGTGCAACGCGCATCTATATGACCACCGACGCGCTCGAGGCTGTCGGACTCTCCCCTGCCGATGCATTTGAGCAGGGTATCGTGCCCGTACTCGACGAGGTCTGCCGCGCCGTCGACCACGAGCGCGTCGATCCTTGGATCAATGCCGGAGCCACCGTCGCCGTCGGCAATATCTCCGAGCTCGCCGTAGCCGCTCATGCCGGCGCCACGGCCGAGATTCGCTCTTGCCTGCCGGTGCATAACACGCCCTGCATGGAGGCACTTGCCGAGCGCGGAGCCGGTGCGTTTTGGCTCTCGCCCGAGATCACGCTCGACGAGATCGTCTCGCTTGGCACCGCCGCGCCCGCAGCCCTGGGCATCACTGTGTTCGGCCGCCCGCGCGTTATGACGAGTGAGCACTGCATCCTGCAGGTGGCCAATGGCTGCATCCACGATTGCGCTAACTGCCGCCTGCGCGCCCGCAAGCTGTCACTCAAGAATATCGACGGCAAGGTCATGCCCGTACGCACCGACATCCATGGCCGCTCTCGCCTGTACGACGCCTACCCCATCGACCTCACGCCGCAGGTTCCTCAGCTGCTCGATGCCGGCGTGCGTCGTCTCATGGTAGACGGAACGCTGCTCGAGACAGATGAGGTGGGCCGTGCCGTCGCCCGCGTCCGTCGTGCCGTCGAAGCAGCACAGGCCGGCCGCAAGCCCGCCGCCCGCCTGCGCGGCGCCACCTCGGGCTGCATGTTTGTGGGAATTAGCTAACCGAAAGGCTTACACGTGAACGAAGAACCTCAAGTCCTGTCCTGCGACGCCTGGCTCATGGCCATCGACAAGCCCGCCGGCATGATCGTCCACGGCGACGGCACCGGCGAGCGCACGCTCACCGACTACGCCAGCGACCTGCTGCTGGCGATGGGTGACGGCTTTGCCGCGACCGACATGCAGCCGCTCAACCGCCTAGACCGCAACACCACCGGCGTGGTGTTGTTTTCGCTCGACAAACAGACGCAGCCCGCCTTTGACCAAATGGTCATCGACCACGCCTTCGAAAAGCACTATCTGGCGCTGGCCGAGGGCAAGATCGACTGGAACGAGAAGCTCATCGACAAGCCCATCGCCCGCGACCGTCACGACAGCCGAAAGATGCGCGTCGGCGCCAGCGGCAAGCCGTCTCAAACTCGCGTGAAGGTGCTCAAACGTCTTAAGAGCCGTCGTGGCCTGCCCGCGCGCTCGTATATCGATGTCGAGTTGCTCACCGGCCGCAAGCACCAAATCCGTGTGCACCTGGCAAGCGAGCATCATCCCCTGGTTGGCGACGACCTGTACGGAACGCCGCGCCCCTGCGGCCTGATGCTCCACGCCCACAGTGTGTCCTTTACGCCTCCCGTAACCGGCGAGCACATCCACATCGAAGCCCCCTGCCCCTGGGAGCCCTAAAACCTGCCAATAAGGGACAGGTTTATTTTGGCAGGTTTTATCTGGCCAAACGTCAAAACCACCACGAAGGCTCAGCCGCGGTCCCAAAATGTCTCGATCTGTAACAGTTAGAACCCATTTTCCGGGTCTATCTGTTACAGATCGAGACATTCAAATCCCCCTCAAGGGAAAATCTCAATCTGTAACAGTAACTCGGCAAAAT
>DBEWTR010000215.1:0-6338 GCA_048205775.1 Collinsella sp.
CAGTACTCATATTTGGCATTTTTTGTCCATTGCTATATAACTAACACCCTATAGCAGACAAAAAACAGGCCGCAGCCCATCGCTGCGGCCTGTTCGGAAGCAAAAGTGGGCGTTAAGCGCTGTAGCCCATCGCTTGCAGCACAAACATGACGACTGTCAGCACCGTAATCACGGCGATAGTCGCCCAAGTGAGCACGTTCCACACGCGGCCATTGCGGTTGGCACCCATGATGTGACGGTCGGCGGCGATAACCACCTGGAACACCAGAACCACGGGCAGTAGCACGCCATTGATGACCTGTGAGGTCATCATAATCTGGAACAGATCGACGCCGGGCATAAGCACCAGCACGGCAGAGATACCGATGATGGCCGTAATGATGCCGCGGTAAACCGGGGCCTCGTCCCAGCTGCGGTCGGCACCGCGCTCCCAGCCAAATGCCTCGCAGATAGCGCTCGACGTAACGCCCGGCAGCACGCAGGCAGCCAAGAAGCTCGCCGCGACCAGGCCCGAGGCAAACAGTACCGTGGACCACTGACCCGCAATAGGCTCCAGCGCGCGGGCAGCATCGGCGGCATCGCTAATCTGAATACCCGCCGGGAACAGCACCGTACCGGTCGTGATGATAATGAAGCCCGCAATGATATCAGCAGCGATCGAGCCGCTCACGGTATCAATACGCTGCAGCACGATGTCGTCCTCGCCCGCGTTCTTATCGACCACGTTGTTCTGCGCCAAGAAAATCATCCACGGCGCGATGGTGGTACCGATCGTTGCGACCACGAGCGACACGTAGCTGGGGTCATTTTGAATGTTAGGCACGACCAGGTCGACCGCGACCTCACCCCAGTTGGGGCCAGCCATAAACGCGGCGACAATATAGGTCACGAAGACGCAGCTTACCAGCAGCAGAATCTTCTCGATGCGCTGGAAACTACCCGACATGGTAAGCATCCACACCAGCAGCGCCACCAAAGGCACCGAGATGCTCGCCGGCACGCCAAAGAGAGCAAGGCCGCTGGCGATACCCGCAAACTCCGAAATGGTCACAGCCGTGTTGGCGATCAACAGCGCCGCCATAGCAAGTACACTCTTGCGCACGCCAAAGCGCTCGCGGATGAGCGATGCCAGGCCCTTGCCCGTGACGCAGCCGCAGCGCGCCGCGGTCTCCTGCGTCACGATGAGCAGCACAGTCATGACGGGAAGCATCCAGAGCATCTTGTAGCCATAGTTGGCGCCCGCACTGGAATACGTTGCAATGCCGCCGGCGTCATTGCCCGAAAGCGCCGCCAGCAGACCGGGGCCCATAGCGCCAAAGATGGCCGCGATGGTCAACTTTTGCTTGGTGCCCGACTTTTGCTTGGTATTTTGCACGCGACCACCTAACCAATGACCGACATGGTGAGCAGCACCGCAGCGGCGCAGTACGCTACGCACGAGATCATGACGGCAATAACGTTCATGGCGGTGCCCGACGTGTTGAGGTCATGCTCGTCACGCCAGAACAGCACCATCAGGTAAATCACGGCGCTCATGTTGCCAACCAGGCAAATGATGGCAGCGATATTAAAGCACCCGGTAAAGAGTTGCTCCTCAAACATGGGCGCATCGGGGAACGCGGCGGTGCGCACCAGCTGGGCGCACAGGTAGGTCACGAGCGAAAGGATCAGGCCCATACCCGTGCTCTGGAAGAAGAATCCCAGGTACGGTTTGGGCTCGTCGTCGTGGCCGTCGTACTCGAGGAAGTAGTTCTTGACGAACGACACCATGCGCGAGGCCGCCAGCAGCACGAGCGGCATGGCGCACATGGGGAACACCACCAGATGCGCGGAGCCGAGCGCCGTTCCCAGCACGGTCGCCATGATGCACGACGCGATGCCCCATACAACAACCCAGTACTGGCGATGCACGAACCAGCTGAGCACGTTCGTCGAGTCGTCCGACGCGCTATCGCCCGAGCCGACACCGGCGATCTGCAGGTCCTCCTGATGCTCCTCGGCGATAACGTCCATGGCGTCGTCGAAGGTCACGATACCCAGGATATGACGGTTCTCGTCGCAGACAGGGATGGCAACCAGGTCGTACTTGGTCATCTCGTCCGTCACGTCTTCCTGGTCCTCGTCGGGCGACACATAGACCAGGTCGCGATAGGCCAGCTGACCCAGCGTGGCGTCGCGGTCGGCTACGATCAGCGTGCGCAGCGAAAGCACGCCGGTCAGCATGCCGCTCGGATCCTCGGTATAGACGTAATAGACACTCTCGAAGTCCTCATCGAGTTTGCGAATCGCCTCGATGGCATCGCCGACCGTCGCCGTGGCGGGCAGCGAGACAAACTCCGAGGTCATGATGCGGCCGGCGGTGTTGTCCTCATACCCCAGCAGGTTACGAATCGCCTTCTCCTCCTTGACGCCCATCAGGCGCAGGAGCTTCTCGGCCTTCTCGTAATCGAGCTCGTCGATCAGGTCGGCGGCGTCGTCCGGGTCCATCATGGCCAGCATCGACGATGCGTCCGTGTCGGACAGGCCCTCGAGCATCTCGGTCATAAGCTCGTCGTCATCGAACTCCGAGATGGCCTCGGCGGCCTGGGCAGTATCGAGCTGTGCAAACACCTGCGCACGCAGGCGCGGGTCGAGCTGCTCGATGATGTCGGCAATGTCGGCAGGGTGCAGCTCGCCAAGCGTCTTGTGCGACACCGAGAGCTGGATGTTCTTAGTCGAGCGATCGAGCAGGTCCATGTAAGACCAGGCGATAATGTCCTCACTGAGCGGCTTGCCCAGGTGCTTCATAAAGCCCTCGACGATATGCTCGAGTGCGGGGCTGATCGCGCGCAGCAGACCGCGGGCGCCCACTTCGGCGCCCAGCAGGCGCAGCTGGTTTTCGCCCGACATGGAAAACTTGATGTCGTTTACGCGCACGACCTTCATGCCCTGCGTGTCGACAATCTGCTTGTTGAGCACGTCGCGGGCAAGCAAGAGTTCGGTCGGCTGCAGGTACGAAAAACGGATTTCGGTGGCCGACGTCTTAAGGTGTACACCCGTCTCGTCGATACGGTCGACCCATTTGCGCCAGCTGATCATAAACGGCGTCTTGCCGGGTCCGCGGAACGCGAGCGACGTCACGTGCGGAAAAACTTCGCCGGTGGCAATGCCAAAATCGTTCACTACGCCGAGCTTTTCGCCATCGACGTCCAAGACCGGCAACTTGAGCATCTCACTCAGATAATTCAATGGTGCTCCCCATCATTATTCCTTCGGGCTGCGGCCGTGATGGCGCACGCTCCGTGGGCTTCTGGATATGTATACGCATGCGCGGGCGGCACGCCGCTCGACGCTTACACCCCGTGCATGCGCAAAAAGCACCTGCATGGGATCATCGACTGTATGGTCGAGGTTTGGATTTCACCTGTAACCTTTCTCTTGACCCTCATTAACCGCAGTAACTATAGCATCAGCATCGCCCTGCGGCATCGAATTTATGCGCTGCACATTGCAGGCATACCAAACACTGACGCATCCGTGACATAGTCATTGGGGACGTTCTTAAATGACTACCCAATGACTACTCCGTGGTGTCGTCGTCCTCGGCAAGCTGGGGGAACACGGCGTCCTTGGGCATGGTGACCTTCGTCAGCGAGGTGAGCTTTTTGCTCAGCGACGTGTCCGTCTTGACCAGGTCGCTGAGCGTCACGATCTTGTAGCCGTCGGCAATGAGGCCGTCGATAATCTGCGGCAGCGCCTCGAGCGTCTGCTCGGCGCATTCGTCTCTATCGGTGAGCAGCACGATATTGCCCGGCGTCACCGAATCGAGCACCGTCGAGACCTGCTCGTCGGCACCGTTGAGCAGCCAGTCGCCCGAGTCAATATTCCACGAGACCACGGCGGAGACCAGGTCCATCGCATCAATCCAGTTTTGCTCGTCAAAGGCAGCGTAGGGAGCACGCAGCAGCATCGTCTTCACGCCGGTCGCCGACTTAATCGCATCGGTGCCTTTCGTGATCTGTTCGCGTACCGCCTCACGGTCCTGACCCTTGAGCGAATCGTCGCTGTAGCTGTTGGATCCGATCTCGCACCCGGCGTCGACAATCGCCTTGGCCGTGGCAGGCGAGGCCTCGGCCGCATCGCCCGAAAGGAAGAACGTCGCGGTGACGCCCTTTTCCTTGAGCACCTGCAAGATCTGTTTGGTGGCGCCGCTCGGACCCTCGTCAAACGTCAGTGCCACGTACTTTTTGTTGCCCTTGGGCGCCACGCTGGCGCACGCAACAACGCAATCGGTGGCGGGCACAACCTCGCCGCGGTCTTGCGTCTTGCCTGACTGCTCACCAACCCACACCTCGGATCGGCCCTGGACACCCCATGTCTGCACATACTCGATAGCGCCCGTGCCCTCGACCTTGAGCTTGGGCTCGATAACCGTAGCCTGAACCTCGTGCTTCTCGTAAGTGTTACGGCCATCCTTGACCGTCACCTTCTCGCCGCCCTCGAGTTCGCGGCTATCCCATTTGCCCTGCTTCACGCGCTTGCCGTCGACCTTCACCGACAGCTTTTCGCCCCCATGGCGCTTGAGCACGCTGTCATCGACGGCCAGCAGGTCGCCTGCGTCGTAGGTGTCAGTCAACTCCTGGTCGTCGATGAGGTTTTGTAGCGTAGAGCCCACGCGCACCGCGGTCTTCTGGCCGTTGAGCTCCACGTCCACGCTGCGGTTGACGTAGCCCACGACGGCAGCGATAAACAGCACGAGCGCGCAACCCACGGCGATGAGCGCGTAGGGCAGGCGAGACGAACGACGGGGCGTACGGCTGTTGCCGATGCGCGCACTGCGATCGCTAAACCCACGGCTATGGTTGAGGTACATCGCGCCGGGCTTACGGTGACGCTTGCGCTGATCGCTGGGCAGCTGCCCCAGATCGCGGCGCGCCGTCGGACGCGCACCCGAACGCCCGTTTAAGTTGGATCCGTTTTGGCGCATGTGCCCTCCCCCATAAACACAGCAAGCCGGAGCAACAGGTCTCCGGCTTGCCTCCCATCATTTGGTACGTCGCTATTTTGTAGCTTTTGACGAGCCTCCGCTCGCCTTTTGGTATTCGTCCTTAAAGGCCTTGAACATGCCGCGCGTCTTGCCGAGCTGCTTGCCCAGTGCGCGACTGCCCTTGTCCACGGCAACCGATCCCTTGTCGTCGAGCACCTTGGCGCCCTTTTTGACCTTGTCGCCCACCACGACGCTGGCCTCGGCGGCCTTGGCAGCCGCACCGCCCGAATACCCGAGCGACTTGACCTCGTCCGAGACGACCATCGCGCCGTTCTCGTAGCCGCGCAGCATCGTCGGCGGCACCTGCGTGTCACCAACCAAAATACTCGAAGCAGCACCGGCGGTCACATAGAATGCCTGCACGATGCCCGAGCGTGGCTTGAACTCAACGTCCGAGCAATAGCCCACGACGTCGCCCGATTCCGTGCGCACGTCCATACCGACCCAGATGATGCAATCGTCCAGGTTGATGTCGAGGCGCTTGGCAGCGGCGGCATCGTACGTGTCCTTGACGTCATCGACCGCAATGGCGCCCTCGTAGACACCAATGGCGTCGAGCGCTACGAATCGGTCGGGACGCTCGATCATGCCCGCGATATCGGACTGGCGGACCATAAAGCCGACCACGCGCGTACCGCCCGGGGTAAAGACCGGAAAGTGAATCTTTCCGAGCTTTTTAGGGCTGCGCGGCGTGCCGTCCTTTTTGGTGCGCTTGTCCTCGGTAGGCTTGCGATAGATCTTGGCGCCGACAAAATCCCCGGCGCGCATTATGCCTCGGTCGAGGGCTCCGCAGCCTCGGTATCAGCCTCGACGGCGTTTTCGACCACGACGTCGGCGGCAGGCGTCACGTTGCCGCCCGAAATGGCGTCGTTGAGCTGCTCGCGCAGCTGGTCCATGCGCTCGCGGGCCAGGTCGACCTTGGCGCGCAGGTCGTCGGTCTTGGCGTCGACCATCGGGCCAAAGTCATTCACCGCAGCACGGGCCTCCTCGGCGCTGTGCTCGTAGGTGTCGCGCATATTGTCCCAGGCGTCGTTGGCGATATCGGCAGCCATGGCGCGGGTCTCGGCGCCCGAGCGCGGGGCCAGAGCAACGCCGACAATAGCGCCGGCAGCGGCACCAAAAAGTGCGCCGGAGACAAAGCTGAAAGTCTTACCCATGATCATTCCTCTCCTGCGGGCACGTCGGTGCCCACCGTTTGAATGCTGTCCATTATACCCGCAGCGCATCACTTGCCGCTCCGCTCATCTGCGTACGGCAAAGGCGCAGGTATGTGATGGTGATAAACGCCTAGGCCTACTCCTGGGGCATAGCC
>DBEWTR010000217.1:0-3381 GCA_048205775.1 Collinsella sp.
GCGGCGCTAATCCAGTTTGGTGCCTGGCACCTGCACGGCTTTCCCGAGCAACGCTTTGAGCTCGTTCAAAATGGAAACGGGCTGACGGTCGACGCCGTCCAGATGGAGCGTGGCCACGCGAATGGGTGGCTGATATTCAAATGGGCCAAAGAGCACGGGCGAACCCAGGAACCGTTCGATTTCGTCTGCAATCGCATCGGTTTCTTCGGGATCAAAGTCGTCGAAAAGAGCCACGAACATCGGCCCCGTCGAGCGGAACATACGACCCTTACCGCGCGAGCATTCCACCAGACAGGCGGCACATTCTGCCAAAACGCGGTCGCCCGCATCAAAGCCAAAGCGGGCATTGACCTGAGCGATATCGTCGATTTTGATGGCGATCAAACCAGCCTTGCGCGCCACGCGACGCATTTCGCCAATGGCGTTGACCAGGGCGTGAATATCGCCCAGGCCGGTCACGGAATCGGTCGTATCTGCCAAGCTTCGGTTGATGATAATGCCCACATACATGCCGGGCTCGGTATCGGTGCCGTCCAAGCGGTAGCCCGTGCAGTCGCAAAGCACGTATTTTCCGGTGGCATCCATTACGCGATACTGCATGTAGTGGAAGTGCCACGTGCCGTTTATCACCATGTCGAGCTCGGCACGTACGTTGTCGCGGTCCTCGGGATGAACGCGGGCGAGCCACATGTCGAGTGAGTTAAAAGGGTGCTGGGAGGGCAGGTCAAAATCGCGCACGGCGTTAACCGACCATTGCGATTCTCCCGTATCGAGATTGAGAATAAACGGATAGCGCGTCTCGGAGCTCATGGAGATCGCTTGGAACACCCGGTCGTTGCAGGGAAGCTGATCGACGATTGGGCGTTGCGGCGCGTCATCGTCTTTCGGTTGCTGCACACGATGCATAAGCTTATAGCGATACATCTTGCGATCGGCATCCATTGTCATCTGGCGACGCGTGTCGCCAGCAAGTGGATCGACGCGCGAGCAGCCAAAGCTAAAGCTGCCGATCATGGGCGCCTTGCCACCTGAGCTCGCTTCGATCAGCCCGGCACGTACCTGCTCCAAGCGCTGCTCGAGTTCAATCTCGTTTGCGGAGAGCGAGATAAGCACAAACTCGTCTCCACCGATACGGAACAGCATCTCATCGTGCTCCATGGTTTCGGAGAGCGTGCGGCAGATACTCAGAATATAGCGATTGCCTTCGGCGTGGCCAAACCTATCATTGCAATGTTTGAGATGGTCGATGTCAATATAGGCGCAGGTGAAGGGGTCGCCTTTGTGCCAGAGTTGCTCGACGTGACGGTCGAATCCGTTGCGGTTGCCCAAGTTGGTGAGCGGGTCGATATAGGCGCTGCTCTCAAGCAGCTGGCGCTCTTGTTGCAGGATGGCATGCGTCTTTTGCAGTTGCTCGCCAACGGCGCGTAGCCCAGCAGGCAGCGCGGCAACATCGAGTTCAGCGGTCGAGATGCCATTCGCAAGTCGCTGAAGATAGGCAATAATCGATTGCTCGCCCAGGCGATATGATTCGTTCATGATGGATAACCTCCTTGGGCGGAACAGCGGTTTGTATCATATCCCCAATTCGGTTTGAATTGGGGATATAAGTTAACTAATGGAGGCAAATTCCCCCTTCGGCGGTGGCGTTTTGCACGCGAGCGTATCAGTTGTTATTGCCACCATCGAGCAATGCCTCAAAATCCTTCGCCGGCATGGGGCGGTAGTAGAGGAAGCCCTGAGCGTAGCGGGCGCCCATTTGTCGTAGCATGTTCGCCTGTTCATTTGTCTCGACGCCTTCGACCACGACGGGCAGATGGAGCGACTGCGCCATCTCGAGCATTGATGAAATGATTTGCGTGCTGCGGCCATGATCGCCGTCGACGGGCACAATCTGCTAAATGTACTTGTCGAACGTCACCACAAAGCCGCTTTCCTCGAGTGCGGGGATATGGGTGCGCATACTGTGGGTGGCTATTATTCGACAGGCGGTAGCGCGACGATGCGATGTTCGATGAAAATGCGACTGGGGCGGTATATGTTGATGGATATACTTGTTCCGTTTAAATTTGCGGGGACGGAGATGGTCGCATGGCACAGCCAAATATGACGCGCACGGTGGGGCTTGCGCTCGAGGGAGGCGGCTACCGCGGTATGTATACGGCGGGTGTGCTCGACGTCTGGATGGAGCATGGCCTGACCTGCGACCATATGGTGGGTGTCTCGGCGGGCGCGGCGTTTGGCTACAACTTTAAATCGCGCCAGATCGGCCGCGCCATTCGCTATAACAAGGCCTATTGTGCCGATAAGCGCTATGCGGGTGTAGTAAGCTGGCTGCGGACCGGCGATATGTTCAATGCCGATTTTGCCTATCACGAGGTGCCCATCGAGCGCGATCCTATCGACTTGGAGGCGTATCGCGCCTGCCCCATGCGATTTACGTGCGTGTGTACCGATATCGAGACGGGCAAGGCCGTCTACCACGACCTGCCCTATGGCGACGAGAGGGATATCGAGTGGATCCGGGCGTCGTCTGCTATTCCTGTGGCGACGCGTCCCGTTGCTATTGACGGGCATAAGTATCTGGATGGCGGCGTGGCTGATTCCATTCCCAGCGCTTGGTTGTTTGCGCAGGGATATGACCGCAATATCGTGGTGCTCACGCAGCCGGCGGGTTTTGTGAAGCAACCCAACAGCGTGATGCCCATGCTGCGGCGCGTGTTCCGTCACTATCCGGAGTTTGTCGCAGCGCTTGAGCATCGGCATGAGGTCTACAATGCCACGCTCGATGACCTGGCGCGTCGCGAGGCCGCCGGCGATATCTTTGTGGTGCGTCCGAGCGAATCGGTGAAGGTGCCGTCGCTGTGCCGCGAGCCCGATGAACTCGAGCGCATCTACCAGATCGGTCGTCGCGATGCGGAGACGACCTTGCCCGCGCTGGAAGCGTATCTGGCGGGGTAGGGCATCGGCTGCCGGCTCGGCGGAAAGCGCATCCCGGAATGGAGGTCCAAACTGGGATGAGCTTTCCGCTATTGAAGATATGAGGCTGCGGATCGGCTGCTCGGCCCAGACTTATGCCTGCTGCCAGGTGTCGACGAGCTCCTTGGCTGCGGCGTGGGGGTCGTCGGCACTGCAGACGGCGCTCACCACAAAGAAGCCATCGACGCCGGTGGCCTTGAGCTGCGGCAAGTCGGCCGTCTTAACGCCGCCGCCCACCACGATGGGCACGGGGCTTGCCGCGTGGAGTGCGGCCAGGTCCTCAAAGCTCTTGGTGATGATGGAGCCATCGGCCGCGCGTCCGCAGTCGCGCTTGGTCTCGGTCTCGTGGAGCGGGCCGATGCCCAGGTAGTCGACCAGACTCATGTCGGCGGTCTTGACGTACTC
>DBEWTR010000244.1:0-5471 GCA_048205775.1 Collinsella sp.
TGGGAAAAGAAGAAAGAGCTGCTGGCGAGCGGCGAGCTCGATTGCGTCATGGGCAGCTTTAGCATGACGGGTCGCGAAAACGAGTATCGTTGGGCCGGCCCGTACCTTGCGAGCCGCCAGGTGGTCGCGGTCGATCCCCAGAGCGATATCTACACGCTTGCCGATCTTGAGGATAAGGTCATGGCGGTCCAGTCCACCACCAAGCCCGAGGGTATTTTGCTCAATCGCATAAATGAAAACGTTCCGCAGATCAAGGAACTCTACAGCTTTTCGGACGGTTCATACCTGAACCCGGCGCTCGTCGAGGGCCTGGTCGACGCTATCGCCGCGCATGAGTCCTCGTTCCTCACCTACGAAAAAGACTATGGTGTGACATATCGCATTTTGGATGAGCCGCTGCTAGAGGTCGGTTTGGGCACCGCTTTCGATATCAACGATACGCGTGGCATCGACGTCAAGCTCACTCATGCCTACCAAGAAATGCTTGCCGATGGCACCATGGAACGCCTGGTGTCAAAGTACTTCGATGACCCTTCGCCATTTTTGAATATGGAGGGCCTGTCATGATCGATGCGCCCGACCACGCTGCTCAGGAGCGGGGCAATCGTTCGGCAGGGGCATGGCTCCTTGTCGCTCTGCTGGGGATAGTGCTCTCGGTTGTTGCCGGCATGATGAGCTACGGTTACACGACGGCCCAAGCCGAGCAGCGCTTTGCCGACGTTGTCGATTACGTGGCGACGCAGAGCCTTTCCTACGATGCATTTAACAGCGCCTATACGACCAAAAACCTGATTCGCGTTATGGAGATTGCCGGAGAGGCGGCTCGCGATATGGAGCGCGACGGTTCGGTGGATAACGCCATGCTGGAGCAATATGCCGATCAGTTCAACGTGAGCGCGCTGATCGTGACGGACGCATCGGGCAATTTGGTGTCCGAGTCCTCGACGGGCGATGTGGACTACGGGTCGCTCGCTACGTATCTCAAAGAATCACCCGTGCTTGAGGTGGCAACTCATCCGCTTAAGTCCTATACCGCCCGCATCACGCTTGCGGATGATTCGGTCGCAGACATTGGCTGCGTGACTCGGCAGGATGGCGAGGGCATCGTTATCGCGGTAAGGCATCAGAGCGCGAAGGCGGTTGCAAGCAATACACTCAAACTGCAGAGCTTGCTTGATGGCTATGAAACCATCGATAGCGGCAATATCGTGATCGAAAGCGACGGCAAGGTCGTTGCGACCAATGCCGTTGAACCCACCGTATTGGGCGTGTTCGATCTGCCTGTGACGGATGTCTTCATTGTCGACGGTATTAAGGATCGATGCCTGGCTGGTAAGGTCAGATTGGTTAACGCCGACGGCGAGTGGTATTTGGGCACATTTGGAAAAGCGCACAAATTCTATGTGTACACCTATGCCTCGGCGCAGCGCTACTTTGAGGTCGCCGCGGCTGTTGCCGCCGGCGTGCTGGTGCTCTACGGCGGTGTTATAGCCGTTGTTGTGACGGTGCGTCGCCGCGCTGATCGCCGACGTTTGACGGACTTGCTGCAGCAGGAGCGCGGCTATGGCGACAAACTGGCAAAGGCAGCGCGTGAGGCCTCGTCTGCCAACTCGGCAAAGACGGAGTTTCTGCGTCGCATGAGCCACGATCTGCGCACGCCCATCAACGGCATTCGCGGCATGGTCGAGGTTGGCGATGCCAATGCGGACGATCTGCAAAAGCAGACTGAGTGCCGCTCAAAGATCTGGACGGCATCGGGACTGCTGCTCGACCTTGCCAACGGGGCGCTCGATATGAGTCGCCTGGAGAGCGGGCAGGTCGACCTGAACCTCGTACCCATAAATTTGGTGGCCCTCAACTGTGAAGTGCGCGATATTCTGGAGCGCCAGGCCGAGGAGCGTCTGGTGACAATTATCTCCGACCAGCAGACGCTTAATCATCCCTATGCGCGGGTGAGCGTGACGCACCTCAAGCGTTTGTTGCTCAATATTGCCGGCAATGCCGTCAAGTACAACCGCCAGGGCGGCTATGTCCGCCTGGTGTGCCGCGAGGTGGAGCCTGTAGATGGCGTCCCCGTCTATGAATACACGATCGCCGACAACGGTATTGGTATGAGCGAGGAGTTCCAACAGCACCTCTACGAGCCGTTTTGTCGCGAGGAGCAACAGGTGGAAGGCGCTTCATCGGGAACTGGCCTGGGCGCGCCTATCGCAAAACAGTTGGTCGAGCTTATGGGCGGAACCATGAACTTTACGAGTGTCTTGGGGCAGGGGACGACGTTTACCATCCGCCTACCGTTCGAGAAGTGCGACCGCTCCGAGATTCTTCAGGCAGTTCGCGTAGATGCGGGCGATGGCGATGCGCTCCAGGGCCTGCGCGTTTTGCTCGTAGAGGATAACGATCTGAACGCCGAGATCGCGCAGTTTACGCTCAGCCGTGCCGGTGCCGTCGTGACGCATGCTAAGGATGGTGAGTCTGCCGTCGAGATGTTTGCCGCGAGCGCGCCGTTCGAGTACGACGTGGTGTTGATGGACATCATGATGCCTGGCATCGATGGCCTTGAGGCTACGCGTCGGATTCGAGCACTCGATCGCGAGGATGCCGCGACCACGCCGATTATTGCCGTGAGCGCCAACGCCTTTGCCGACGACCGCAGGCTTTCGCGTGAGGCAGGCATGGACGCGCACCTGAGTAAACCCGTGAGCTCGCAGGAGCTCGTTGAGGCGCTTGCACACATAGCCGCCGACGCTTCATAAGCGTATGGCCCGGTTCCAAGGTGGGTTGGAACCGAGCCATATTGCTATTGATGAGGCCTGCTGAGGGACTTACTTTTCCTGAATCTGCTTACCGCAGAGATGCTCAATCGTAATCTCGTAGAGCTGGACGCCCTTAATGTCCTTGGCGATTTCCTCTTCGACTTCCTCGGTGGAAGGGTAGTACTTAAGGGCGAGCTGGCGGACTTTTTCTTCGATAAACGCGGGAGTGTCGTTCGCCAGGCGACAACGGCCAAAGACGACGGTGCTCATAACGTAGGGAGCCCAGTCGCCGTCCTGGTACCACTCGTTTCCGTAAACGGTAAAGCAGACCTTGTCATCGCGCTTGAGTGCGTCGACCTTGTGGCCAGCTTTGGCGCCATGGAAATAAATCTTGTCGTGCTCGGTGTCAAAGAAGTAGTTGACGGGAATGGCGTACGGGTAGCCATCGTCGCCGTTGACGGCAAAGACGCCGCGCTTGCAGGTAGCGAGCAGTTCGCGCGCTTCCTTGTCGGTGATGGCGCGTTTCTTTCGACGTAAGGGCCTAAACATCGTTGGCTTCCTTTCTGGTCGTGCGTGGTGGTTGAGCACAAACTATAGCGAAACGGATCCGTTTTTCTTGATGCGGGCGAGTATGTTTTTGAGCTTGTTAAAGTCGAGCGGTTTGGACAGATGGGCGTTCATGCCGGCATCGTGTGCCGCCTTGGCGTCCTCGGCAAAGGCATTGGCGGTGAGCGCGATGATGGGGATATCGGCTGCATCGACCTTCTCGCTCAGACGAATCGCGCGGGTTGCCTCATAGCCGTCCATGTCCGGCATCATAATGTCCATCAGGATCGCATCGAAGCTGCCGGCGGGATGCGACAGGTACAGATCGACGACCTCGTTGCCGTTGGCGGCGCGGGTGACCACGACGCCCTCGGATTCTAGCAGCGTCTGGGCAATCTCGGCATTCAATTCGTTGTCTTCGGCGAGCAGCACGTTCATGTCGGTGAGCGAGCAGTCAGGCGCACTCTCAACCGTATTCGCCCGCGCCTGGGGATTCTCGTCGATATCGAGCGGAATCTCCACGTAGAACGAGGTGCCCACATGGAGCTCACTGGTGACTTCGATGGTGCCGCCCATCAGTTCAATAAGCGACTTGACGATTGGCATGCCCATGCCGGTTCCTTGGAACCTGCTGCGCGCATCGTCGCCTTCTTGGGCAAACGGCTCATAGATATGCTTTAAAAACTTGGGAGTCATGCCAATGCCGGTATCCGAAACGCTAAAGCAAAAGAGCGCGCGCCCGTTATCGAGTGGCTTGGTCTTTGAACTAAAGGTGACGGAGCCGCCGTGCTTGTTGTACTTAATGCTGTTGTCTAACAGGTTGATCATGATCTGTCGGATATGGGTGGGACTGCCGATCATGTATGGCCCCGTGGCGTACGGCAGGCTATTGTCCTGCATGGTGATGCCGTTACTGGACGCGCGGAGCTTGCACAGAACCAGCGTATTGTCACAGAGCTCTTTGAGGTTAAAAGGCGCATGTTCCAGTGTTAGCTTGCGGTCTTCGATTTTGCCCATCTCGAGGATGTCGTTGATCAACGAGAGCAGGTGATTGGCGGCAACGCGCGCCTTGGCACGGCTCTCGCGGGCGACCTTGATATCGCCTTCCTTCAATTCCTCAATCTCGATAAGGCCCAGGATACCGTTGAGCGGCGTACGGATGTCGTGGCTCATGCGCGTGAGGAATGCCGTCTTAGCGGCGTTGGCAGCGTCGGCTTTTTTGCGCTCGGTTCGAGCGCGCACGAGCGCCCAGATGGGCAGGACGATGCCGACCGACAACATACCGATGAGGGTGGAGGCAACGGCGGTGCGGTTGCGATAAAGGAATTGAAGCGTGTTGGATTCCTGGGCCGTGTACGACGTAGAGGAGTAATTGCTTGCGGAGAGCGATTCTCCGGCATTGATGATGCCCTTGTTGATGATTCCCAGCAGCTCGGGCTTTCCGCGCGAAATCCAGCACGAGAGCTCGCAGGTGTCAGGGAGCTCGACCGTCTCGCAGTCCTCGAGATCATAACGATCGCCGAGGGTTTTTACGCGTGAACTGGGAGCGACGACGCAGCGCGCCGTTCCCCTCCCGAGGGCGTCGAACGCTTCATCGTCGGATCGGTATTCGGTCACGGTCGCTGTGGGGAACAGACTTTCAAGTACGTTTCGGTTGATAAACGATGATTTGGTACAGGCGATGTTCTGAAGATCTTTGTTCAGGTTGCTTCCGCTGTGGATGGCGGTGAGGGATATGGTCCCCAACGATACCGACTGCACAACGCCTGATTGCTCGGCAAACCAGTAATCTCGGTATACCGGCAGCGCAACGTCTATGCTTCCCTTTGACAGGGCCTTTGACATCATCTTGTAGCTATCAAAGGCGACGGTTTCGACCGTAATGCCAAATTTATCGTGCAACGTCGTCGCAAGCGATGCGAGCGAGCCTTCCATTTTGCCGTCTTCGTCTTCGTTGCAGTAGGGGAGTTTGCCCGTAATGTAGCCGAGCGTGATGGTGTTGTTGTTCGCCTTGAGCCAGGCGCGCTCATCGCCGGTGAGCGAGGATGATCCGCTGTTTTGCGCTGAATAGTTCGATTTGACCTCGTCGTTATAGCGGGGGTTGACGCGGTTGATTGCCGCCATTGCGGAGTTGATGTTGTCCATCAGGTCGGGGCGGCTTTTGGGAAC
>DBEWTR010000279.1:0-3494 GCA_048205775.1 Collinsella sp.
CCAAATCCTCGCCGGCGCCCCCCCGCGCCGCGCTCAGCAGCTCGTACTCCCTCTGGCTCCACTGGCGCAGCTCGGCTGTGCGTACGGCGTCGCGACACAGGTCCAGAAACACCTCGGCGCCTTCGCAGAAACACTCGCGGGCAAAGTCACCCGAGCCGTCTGCGACGCACATGCCGTCTGCAAACAACTTCCAACTCGACGGCTCGCGCGAGTCGTCTCCGAGCAGCTTGATCTGCAGTACGTGCGGATTTCCAGCAGCGCAGAGCTCTTCCTCGAGCTTCTGTACCGTGAAGCGCATCTGGTGGGAGAGCCCGTTCTTGACCATGGCCGAGGCATAGCCGTTCGGCTTGTCCAGAAGATGCATTCGTTTTGGCTTGGCTGCCAGGTTGTGGAAGTTGCGCTCACTGCGCACGGAGAAATTGTCCATACGGACTCCTTTCATCGATATTGGCAGGGCCACCGTGCCTCTTGGCCGGTTGGCGTCGGGATCGTGGAGCCAACTCTCTACCCCGACTCTGGATAAAACGCGCCCGCTCCTTGCGGGCACGATGGGGTCTATCAACGTGTACGGACAGAAATCAAGCGCCATCCGCGAAATGACGCGCGGATGGCGTTGGTTTCCCAAGTGATTATTCGGCTTCCATCCGGAAAAGTGTCGAAATCAGCCGTGTAAAAGTACGGAAAAGAGTCGAAATAGGCACCTTAAAACTTCGGAAAAGTGTAGCTGGATGACAAAACAGCACTTAGAAGCCGGTGCTGGATGCGGGATCCTGCGGCCGCCTTCAGCCCTCGCTACTCGTCGTCCCCGTCGTTGGGGTCGCCCTTGAGGGTGTTGATGTCCAGGTACTGGTTGTCGTCCTCTTTTTGCTGCGTTGCCGATTCGGACGCGGTGGGGCCGCGGAACAGCTGGAATCCCTCAAACGCAATGGCGCCGAGCAGGGCAATGACAATGGCGATAAAGGCAACCTTGACTGCCTGCGGAAATTCCGAGAAACGCAGCGCCTTTTCCTCGGCGTAATAATCGGCGAAGCGCTCTTCGCCCGTGCTTTTGGTATACGCCGGTGCGGACGCGGCCTCCGGGTCATATTCCGGTGCAGGCGTGGCAGCGTACGGATCGTTGAGATAATCGCTCGATGCGGTGCCATAATCCTCGGTCTCGATGCGACCGGTGCCAGCATAGCCATCGGAATAATCGGAATATGCCGCACCGCCCTCATAGCCCGCGGCGCTCGTGTTGGCGGCAAAAAGCGGGTTAACTGGAACATCGAGCGCCGGCATGCCGGTAGAGGTCTCATCCAGATCGGCTGCAGCCCAGGAATCGTGGACAACCTGATGGGCAACGGGCTCATCGAGCCTTGTGACCGGAGGCTTGCGTGCCGCAGGAACAGGCAACTGCTGGGCGCTGTACATAACAGTGCTGTCGGCCGATTTGCCCTGCGTCGCTGCTGCGAGAAATGCCGCCGTCTCGGACGGGTCGCTTGCGGGGCGGGGAGCGGGCGTGGGCGCCGAAGTGGGTGCGGGTGTAGGCGCGGGCGTCGAAACAGCCGGCTGCGCAGGAGTCGGCGCAGATGCGGTCTTAGGCGCAAGTGCGGGATTGGGGCTTGACGGGCGAGCCCCGCCGCCGCCCATGAGTTCGTCGGCGGTCCACGGGCGATCATCCATCACATCGTCAAGGCTCAGCGAAAACAGGTCGTCTTCACCCTCATCGAACATGCGGTGCACATGTCCACCAATTGCCGGAATCAATCCGCGACCGGTGCATGATGCCTTGCTCAACGCCATTCTGTCCCATCCTTTCGAAATACTAATGACATCGATTATATGGAACTTCCCAAGCGGCTCGGTCTTGGATTCGTGCTTTCCAGAACTCGCGCCCAAAAGGGGAGGGGCAATCCAGGCGAGTGCCTACTTGTCGCCGGCCGCCGCCTTGGCCTCATTGAGGTAGCTATAGAAGCTGTACTTGGAGATGCCAAAGAACTCGCAGGCGCGCTCGCTCGACTTGGAAATGAGGAAGGCACCGCGACGGTCGAGATAGCCAATGGCACGAATGCGCTCGTCTTTGGTCATGAGTGCCGCGGGCTTGCCCACAAACTGCTCGCACTCGTGCAGCAGGTCCTCGAGCAGGTCGCCGATGTTCTTGGTAATGGGCTCGGGCTCGGTATAGCCCGTGCCGCCGGTGCCGGTAAAGGCGTCGAGCGAACGCTCAAAAGCCTTCATAAGCGTAATGTCAAAGTTGATGCCCAAAATGCCGACGGGCTTGCCCTCGTCGTTGCGGATAAAGATCGTCGAGGACTTGAGCAGCTTGCCATCGGTGGTTTTGGTGAGGTATGGCTCGCGGTCGTGCACGTCGGTGGTGCCCTCGTGCATGGACTCAAACACAATATGGCTGGGGCCGTCACCCAGTTTGCGCCCGCTGACGTGGCCGTTTTCGATCACTACGATGGAGTGGTCCACGTCCTCGGTCTCCAGATCGTGGACGACGACTTCGCAGTTGGGGCCAAATTGGAGCGCCAGACCGTGTGCGAGGCGCTTGTAAAACTCAATCTGTGCGGGGGTCATGGGTGCCTTCCTAAAAATTAGTTTGGGCACACTTTGCCATAAACCACACTTGACCGCAAACAAATCCATCAACAAGGCAATTCATGACCGTTCGGCGGCGAAAAAGTACCGATTACGGCAACAAACAATTCGTTAGGTATGCCAGTCAAAAAGTGTGATAGAACATTACTAACAAACTTTTTGTTTGGCATCCACATAAAAGTTCAGTCGCATGAATGGGAATGGGCTGAAACGCGTATGCGGGGGCCGGCAAGAGAGGACTTAAGGAGTTCACCGTATGGCCGATAAGATCCAGTGGGCGGGCAACACGATGCCCAAGAGCGATGACAAGCACTTGGGAATCATGAGCCTCGACCACGTGAAGAAGGCCCGCGCCTTCCACCAGTCGTTCCCTCAATATACCGTCACCCCGCTTGCCCGTCTGGACGGTCAGGCTGCGCGCCTGGGCCTGTCCAACCTGTGCGTTAAGGACGAGAGCTATCGCTTTGGCCTCAACGCCTTTAAGGTCCTGGGCGGCTCGTTTGCCATGGCCAACTATATTGCCGATGAGACCGGCAAGGACGTTGCCGACTGCACCTTCGATTACCTGACCTCCGATCAGCTGGCCGAGGACTTTGGCCAGGCCACCTTCTTTACCGCCACCGACGGCAACCATGGCCGCGGCGTGGCATGGGCTGCCAACAAGCTGGGCCAGAAGGCCGTCGTTCACATGCCCAAGGGTTCCACTAAGCCCCGCTTCGATAACATCGCCGCCGAGGGCGCAACGGTGACCATCGAAGAGGTCAACTACGACGAGTGCGTGCGCATGGCCGCTGCCGAGGCCGACGCCTGCGAGCGCGGCGTCATCGTTCAGGACACCGCCTGGGAGGGCTACGAGAAGATCCCGTCCTGGATCATGGAGGGTTACGGCACCATGGCTTCCGAGGCTGCCGAGC
>DBEWTR010000197.1:0-6729 GCA_048205775.1 Collinsella sp.
TCGGGAGACACCGTACCCAGCGCCTCGAACTTCCAGGAGCCGCCCGCCTTCAGATGATTGGTGTTTGCAAGAGCCGTTCCAACCTGGTTGCCATCGGCATCATACAGAACATATTCAATCTGAATGTAGCTCTTTTCCTTATCCGTGTTATTGGTCAGCGTGCCCGTGATCTTATAGGTAAACTGATTGGAAGTGTCTTCAGCCTCGTCAGCAATGGTATACGGTTCTTGCGGTTCTTTTTGCTCCTCAGCCTGCTGTGTCGTCTCGGCAGGTTTTGCCGAATCGCTCGCAGACGAATCGGTTGAGTTGCCGCCCATAGAGCCCACGGCACCGACAATAACCAGCACCACAATGATGCCTAGGACAATCTTGCCGATCGGCTTCTTTCCCTCTTTTGCCATTATTCATCCTTCCTACGATCCGGCTACCGTGCCGGCACACAGCACATCGTAGGAAGGATTAAACTTGAATTCATTAGCTGAGAGCTAAGGTTGCGGTAAACGGCCAATGCAGTTATCCAAACGCCGAGCAAACGCACTTTGCGCGACCGTCTGCCGGCAGCGCATCAACCCACCGTGACGGATTCCCCGGTAAAGGCACTAATCATCAACAGGATAAAGAAGGCCAAATAGCTGATGCTCAGCAGGTAGGCGATGACCAAAAAGGCAATCCATCCTACATTGGTCTTACCGTCGGCGCGGCGCTGTTCACGACTGCGATAAAGCCAAATCGTCACGCCGATGGCAGTGATAAACAGCACAAGTGCTGCCGCGGCCAGTCCAGCAAGCGCAAACATCACGCCAATGCTCACAGCAATAACCGGGAGCAGCAGCAAACCGCACCCGCATCCACCCGGACTATATACGGCAGACTGTCGGCGTCGCCTCATCGTCACTCCATCACAAGCAATCGTTTGTAGACATCGAGGCCTTTGAGAAGAATCTCCTCGTCAAAGAGCATGGTATCGGTATGCAGAGCGCTCATCGCATAGGCTGGGCAGTCATCAGCGTCGATCGGGTTTTCTTGTCCTTCTGGCACGCCCGTGCCCAGCAAGAAGAACACGCCCGGCAGATGGCGCTGATAGAAAGCAAAGTCCTCGGCAATTAACAGCGGCTCGTCCACAAGTTGCAGCTCGGACAAGGCAGGCGCAATGCAGGCAAACAACTCGGGGTCGTTATCGACCGGTGGATAGCCCTCGGCGAAGTCGAGATCATACGTGCAGCCCGTTGCGGTGCACGCTTCGTCGAGCACACGGCGCACGCCCTCGCGCGCACGGTCGAACATAGCGTCTGTAAACACGCGCAAGCTACCAGCAACATGGGCCTCCCCCGCCACCGCATTGCAGACGGTACCGGCCTGCAGCAGACCAAACTTGCCGATACAGGGCTCGTCGGTGCCCAGCTCGTCCATCAGTTCGCGCTCGGCAACCAAAAACTTCGCCGCCGCCAACGCGGCATCGTGCGACTCCTCAACCGGCACACCATAAGTCTTAGCGATATGGATGCTCGTCCCGTGAATATGAATGTGTGTCTCACTCGAACGCGCCAGCAGCGGACCGGAACAACTCGCCAACGTGCCGGCAGGCAGATCGGGCCACACATGGAAGCCAAAAATGCGGTCAGCCCCATAGCGCTCGAACACACCGCTCTCGCATACCGTCTTGGCACCACCGGTCGTTTCCTCGGCCGGCTGGAATACAAAGAGAACGTTGCGCCTAATGGCGCCCGGCTGCTCGCGAATCGTACGGTCGACATACGTCGCGGCGGCAAGTGCCATGGCCATGTGTCCGTCATGTCCGCAAGCGTGCATCTTGCCGGGATGGGTCGAGGCAAAGGCCGCTCCCGTCGCCTCCGCGATGGGCAGCGCATCCATATCGGCGCGAATCGCTGTGGCATGCGCGGCACCAACGCCGGCGTCGAAGAAAGCGCAGACGCAGCTGGGGCACGGATGGGTCACCTCGCAAGCGAGCGGTGCCAACACGCCCTCGATATAGGCAATGGTTTGCGGAAGATCGAAATCGAGCTCCGGAATGCGATGCAGGTCGCGACGATAGCGACGAAGTTCTTGGAGCTCGGTCATAAAGGATCCTTCCATGGGGCATATCCATTCGCACAATATTGTGATGCAGAATTGTGACGCCCTTGTTTCTAACATATCCCTGCATTTTTTAAACGTTATATACGAATACTCTTGTTTGGTAAAGTGCAACGTGATAGGGTCTTTACCACTTGATAGAGGCGCGGGCACGAAGAGCCGCGGGCGAGCCGGCAGGCTTTGACCCCGTGGGGAGGCGAAACCCGCCGAACTGGGTTTTTCGGGCACGAACAACCTGGTGGGCCTGTGGGAAACACTCACAGGACTGTCTGCAGCAATGCGGGAGCGCTATCCGGACATTGGGTCCACGCTATGCGGATTCGATGCGCAGATGGCGCCGTCTGGATAGCGAGGTTTACGGGACATGGCATTGACCCCCAACGAGGCATATGCGGCCAAGCAGCCGTTTGTGGACAAGGAGACACTCGAGCATATCGTCGAGCAGTTCCCCACGCCGTTTCATCTATACGACGAGGCGGGCATCCGCCGCAACATGCAAGAAGTGCGCGACGCCTTTGCATGGAACCCGGGCTTTAAGGAATACTTTGCCGTCAAGGCCAACCCCAACCCGGCGCTCATCTCCATTCTCAACGAATACGGCTGCGGCTGCGATTGCTCGAGCTATACCGAGCTCATGATCGCCCGCTCGCTGGGCATCACGGGACACGACATCATGTTCTCTTCCAACGACACGCCGGCTGCCGACTTTGAGCTCGCCAACAAGCTGGGTGCCATCGTCAACTTTGACGACATCAGCCACATCGAGTTCTTTGAGCGTGTTGCGGGGCCCATCCCCAAGACGGTCAGCTGCCGCTTTAATCCAGGCGGTCTGTTCCAGCTCTCCAACGGCATCATGGACAACCCGGGCGACTCCAAATATGGCATGACCACCGAGCAGCTCTTTGAGGCCTTCCGCATGCTCAAGGCCAAGGGCGCCGAGAATTTTGGCATCCATGCCTTCCTTGCCAGTAACACCGTCACTAACGACTACTATCCCAAGCTCGCACGCATCCTCTTTAAACTTGCCGTGCGCCTGGAGCGCGAGACCGGCGCACATGTCGCCTTTATCAATCTGTCCGGCGGTGTGGGTATCCCCTACCTGCCCGAGCAGCAGGCTAACGACATTCACGCCATCGGTGAGGGCGTACACGCAGCCTACGACGAGATTCTGGTCCCCGCCGGCATGGGCGATGTGGCGATCTGCACCGAGATGGGTCGCTTTATGATGGGCCCCTACGGATGCCTGGTCACCAAGGCCATCCACGAGAAGCAGATCTACAAGGACTATATCGGCGTGGACGCCAGTGCCGTCGATCTGATTCGTCCTGCCATGTATGGCGCTTACCACCACATTACGGTGATGGGCCAGCCGGGTGGCGACGACAAGACCACAGCGCCCGTCACGAACACGTACGACATCACGGGCAATCTGTGCGAGAACAATGACAAGTTCGCCATCGACCGCGAGCTTCCGCATATCGACATGGGCGACCTGCTCGTGATTCACGACACCGGCGCGCATGGCCACTCTATGGGCTACAACTACAACGGCCGCCTGCGCTCCGCCGAGGTCCTGCTGCGCCCCGATGGCTCGGCAGACCTCATTCGCCGCGCCGAGCGTCCGGGCGATTACTTTGCCACGCTCGACGTGCTGCCGTGCGGCCGCGAGCTGCTGGCCAAATCGCGCGCCGAAAGCGCCCGCCGTCGCGCTCAGGACGAGCGCCTAGCAGTCGCCGCCAAATGGAACAAACGCGTCCAGATCGCGGAAGCGAAGGAGAAGAACATGGATATCCGCAATCTCGAGGGCTCAATCGTCGCCCTTGTCACGCCGTTTAAAAAGGACGGCAGTGTCGACTTTGACGCGCTTGAGCGCCTTATCGATTTCCACCTGCAAAATGGCACTGACGCCATCCTCACCCTGGGCACCACCGGTGAGAGTGCCACGATGACCGATGACGAGGACAACTCCGTCGTCGCCGCTGTGGTCAAGCATGTTGCAGGACGCGTCCCCGTTATTGCCGGCTCGGGCTCCAACTCCACGCAGACCATGCTCACCAAGTCGCTCACCTATCAGGGCCTGGGTGCCGACGGTCTGCTGCTCATCACCCCCTACTACAACAAGTCCAATGAAGAGGGTACCTATCAGCACTTTAAGACCGTCGCCGATGCCGTGGACATCCCCTGCATCCTGTACAACATCCCCGGCCGCTGTGGCTGCGGCATCAGAGAGCGCAACGTAGAACGCCTGGCCGCGCACCCCAACATCATGGGTATTAAGGAGGCCTCGGGCAACGTCGCCTACGCGGCCAAGATCGCCCACCTGCTGTCAGACGACTTCCGCATGTACTCGGGCGAGGACGCGCTTACCGTACCGCTCATGAGCCTGGGCGCCTCGGGCACCATCAGCGTGTGGGCCGATGTTCAGCCGCAGCTCGTGCACGACATGTGCCGCGCCTATCTGGACGGTGACGTGGAGCGCGCCCGCGATATCCAGATTGCCGGTCAGCCGCTCATCAACGCCCTCTTTAGCGAGGTCAACCCCATCCCCGTCAAGGAAGCGCTCGCCCAGATGGGTATGATCGAGGCAAACTACCGTATGCCGCTGTGCCCCATGGCAGACGACACGCGCGCTGCACTTACCGATGCTCTGAAGGGAGCTGGTCTGCTTGATTAAGACCGTCATTATGGGAACGGGCCGCATGGGCTCGCTCATCCGCACTACCGCCGAAGGCATTGTCGACGCCGGCGGGCAGCCCGTTTTTGATATCGTCGCCCAGATCGGTTTTGATCTGTCCGAGCTCGAGAGCGCCCCGGCGGCCGACGTTATCATCGACTTCTCGAACGTCGTGACCTTCGATGCCGTCGTCGCCTATGTCGAGCGCACGGGCGCCGCGTTGGTCTCGGGCACCACGGGCTATACGCCCGAGCAGATGGACCGCCTGCGTGAGCTGGGCCAGAACACCCGCGTTATGCACTCGGGCAATTACTCCATCGGCATCGCAGCCCTGCGTCATCTAGTGGCCCAGGCCACGCGTGAGCTGCCCGGCTTTGACTGCGAGATTGTCGAGACTCACCACAATCAAAAGGTCGACGCCCCCAGCGGCACTGCCAAGCTGCTGCTCGACGCCGTCGTCGAAGCCGAGTCCGAGACAGGCTACCACCCCGTCTATGGCCGCGAGGGCATGTGCGGCGCGCGTGACCCCAAGGAGATCGGCATGCATTCGCTGCGCGGCGGCACCGTCGCCGGCGTGCACGAGGTGAGTTTCTTTGGCCAGGACGAGGAGGTCACGCTCACCCACCGCGCCACGAGCCGTCAGATCTTCGTCAACGGCGCCTTGGCAGCCGCGCAGAAGCTCGTCACCCGCGAACCCGGCTTCTATACGTTCGACCAGGTCATGTTTGCCTAACCAGGTATCAACCGAATCCACCCAAAGGAGAGATAGCAAATGAGCAACGCAGCCGAGATGGATGCACAGGAGATTATCAACTACATCGCCACCGCGCCCAAAAAGACGCCCGTCAAGCTGTACGTGCGCGAGAAGCCGGGCATGAAGGTTGCCTGGGGCGACGCGCATGTCTACGGCGGCCGTCGCGGCAAGACCGTCTTTGGCGACTGGGATGAGCTCAAGGCCATCCTCGATGCCAATGCCGACTCCATCGACTACTACGATGTCGAGAATGACTGCCGCAACTCTGCCGTGCCCATGCTCGACCTTAAGGGCATCAACGCCCGCATCGAGCCGGGCGCGATCATCCGTGACCGCGTCGAGATCGGCGATCGCGCCGTCATCATGATGGGCGCCATCATCAACATCGGCTCCGTCATTGGCGAAGGCTCCATGATTGATATGGGCGCCGTGCTGGGCGGCCGCGCCACCGTGGGCAAGAACTGCCACATCGGCGCCGGCACCGTGCTGGCAGGCGTTGTGGAGCCCGCCAGCGCCACGCCCGTCATCATCGAGGACGATGTCATGATCGGCGCCAACGCCGTGGTCCTGGAGGGCGTGCACGTAGGCAAGGGCGCTGTCGTTGCCGCCGGCGCCGTGTGCGTCGAGGATGTCCCCGCCGGCGCCGTCGTGGCCGGTGTCCCCGCCCGCGTCATCAAGATGCGCGACGAGAAGACCAACAGCAAGACCGGCCTGGAAGAGGGCCTGCGTCAGCTTTAATAGTTACGGCGTTTTACCAAACGCCGTAACGACTCGACGCTGCAAACGCCCCTAAGCGGCAATCTGACGTTCAATCCTCGGTCGCGTACCGAAGTACGCTTCCCTCCTCTTTCACGTCACCTTGCTCGCCTAGGGGCATTTTCGCTGACGTATGCTCAACCTCCGACGCAATGTCAGCAACCAAGCCGAAAACAAAAAAGGCCGAAGTCCCAAAAGGCTTCGGCCTTTGTTTTTTGCAACGTCCAAGAGCAGTTTATCGATTCTCGATGCTGCCGATATTCTTGAGCTCGATGGAGATGAGGCCGTTGGGCTCGTTGACAAACTCGATGTACTCAGAGTTCGAACCCATCTCGGCCGGGAAGCTGATCTCGATGCCCGTGTCGGTACGGATCTTGTGGCTCTTCGCCACGCGCTTGGCCACGTTCTTCTCCACGACCACGCGCTCGGGCAGCGCCTCGTCGGCAAGCGC
>DBEWTR010000198.1:0-4383 GCA_048205775.1 Collinsella sp.
GCCGCAGCCTGCATCTCAGCCCCAGCCTGCTCCGCAGCCCACGCAGATTCAGCCCACTCCGGTTCAGGCAGTTCAGCCTCAGCCTCAGCCGCAGTACACCGGCCAGCAGCAGTACACCGGTCAGCAGCAGTATGCTCAGCAGCCTGCACCCGCCCCGATGGGCTATGCTCCGATTAAGACCGACCGTGGCGTGATCGGCTGGCTCCTGCTTTCCATCGTGACCTGCGGCATCTATTCGTATTACTTCCTCTATTGCCTCGCGCGCGACATCAATGTCATGTGCCAGGACGACGGCGATTCCACACCGGGTCTGGCTGCATTCATCCTGCTGTCGTTCGTGACCTGCGGCTTCTACGCACTCTACTGGTACTACAAGATCGGCAACCGCCTGCAGGCTAATGCTCCTCGCTATGGCCTGATGTTCCAGGAGAACGGTACCACCGTTCTTATGTGGCAGATCGTCGGCGCGCTGCTGTGCGGCCTTGGCCCCATCTTTGCCATGAACATCATCATCAAGAATACCAATGCCATGGCAACGGCTTATAACGTCCGTCTTGGCGCTCGTGCCTAACGATAAGAGCGGCGTGAACAGCTCCCAGGGACATAAGGGCGCGGCGGAACTCATTCGCCGCGCCCTTTCTTGCATCGGCGCGCTCTTTGTCGCCTGGCTCGCACTCTACCTGCTCGATATCGGCTGCGTGTTTCGCCTGATGACGGGCATTCCCTGTCCGGGATGTGGCATGACGAGGGCCTGGCTGGCAGCACTGCGCCTCGATTTTGCGGCGGCCTTTGCCTACCATCCGCTGTTTTGGGTGGTGCCGATTGCGTTTGTGCTCGCGTTCGTGCGCGAGGAGGTGACGTCGAGCAAGCTAAAGCGCGGCATCGACATTGCGGTTATTGTTCTGTGCGTGCTGGTCGTTGCCGTATGGATCGTGCGCCTTATCAACCCGGCAGACGCGGGCCTGCTCTTTGGTGGCCACGCTCCCGCCGGAGTTCCCACCGATATCATCCACCTCGAAACCCCACGCTGGCTCACCATCCTTCGCTCTTACCTGTCGTGACGGAGGACGCGTTAGAAAAACGGTCGACACATAAGCGGGGGCGAACGTTGAGATAACGTTCGCCCTCGCTTTGCTCTAGCCAGGTTGTTATGGGTGGGCGTGACGGCTACTCGCCATGCTTCTCCTCGTGGCGAGCGGCAGCCCGCGCATCGTGGATGCCCTTGATTGCGGCATGGCGGGCGGTACGGGCATCGTGCATGGCGTCGCGGGCCTCGGCGGCCGTTGCCTTGGCAGAGCGCAGCTTGGCTGCCAGGTCGGGATTGGTCTCGGCAACCGCGGCGATCGTGGGGCCGTCGAGCTCTTCTTGCGTGGGCTCGGCCAAAAAGTCGATGGCATACTGAGCGGCTACCATGGAGCCCTTGGCGAGCACGCTCTCGTCGATCTTATAGAAGCAGGAGTGCTGGGCATAGGTGGCGCCGATCTGGGGATTGCGCGCGCCGACAAAGGCGAGCACACCTGGCACGCGACGCAGGTACTCCGAGAAGTCCTCGCCCGAAAGCGTGCCGCGGTAATGGCCCTCGCCTGCGGGGCCTAGGCACTTGAGCACAGCTTGGCGGCAGCGCTCGCTCGAGGCGGCATCGTTTTCGACCTTGTAGTTGGCGATGGTGTAGTCGGTGAGTTCGGCCTCGGCGCCTAGCGCTGCTGCGGTGTGCTCCACGATGCGGCGCATAAGCTCGGGCATCTCCTCATGCGTTTTGTCGCCATAGGTGCGCACCGTGCCGGCGAGGTACGCCGTGCCGGCGATAACGTTGCGCGCGGTGCCGCCGTGCAGCTCGCCGACGGTGATGACGGCGGGTTCGTAGGGGCTAATCTCGCGCGAGACGATGGTCTGCAGGGCGTTGACGATCTCTGCCGCAACCATAACGGCGTCGTGGCCGCGCTGGGGCATGGCGCCATGGCACGAGGTGCCGCGGACGTCGATGCGGAACCAGTCGGTGTTTGCCATGCGTGGGCCGGGCTCGCAGCTTACGGTACCGGCGTCGACCTCGCTCCAGATGTGCGCGGCGTAGGCGCCATCGACGCCGTCGAGCACACCCGTGCCAATCATGAGTTTGGCGCCCTGGCCGTTTTCCTCGCTGGGCTGGAATACGATGCGAATCTCGCCGTGGATGTCATCGGTCATGTGGCGCAGAATCTGCAACGTGCCGAGCATCATGGCGATATGGCAGTCGTGACCGCAGGCGTGCATGCAGCCCTCATTGACGCTGGCGAACTCCTCGCCGGTCTGCTCAGTGACGGGCAGGGCGTCGATATCGGCGCGCAGCAGGATGCGGCGGCGCGGCGTGCCGTCCTCGCGGTAGGCATCCGGCGCGGTGCCGCGAAGCGTCGCCACCAGGCCCGTCTTGAGCGGACGCTCGTAGGGGATATTCATGGCGTCGAGCTGGTTGGCGATGTCGGAAGTCGTGCGCTCCTCGGCAAGGCTCAACTCCGGGTGCTTATGGAAGTGCCGGCGCTGCTTGATGATGTAGGGTTCAAACTCGGCGGCGATATCCTGGATGGCCGCGGTGACGTCGTCTGCCGCGCGAACCTCGGTTGCCGCCATAATTTGCTGTGCCTTGGTCTTCGTCATGGTCGATTTGCTCCTTGCTGGGTTGATCGCAAAATCGTACAGGCTTTCTCCAGTATGCCACCTGCCGCTAGGGCTGGTAAAGTTGCCGTTTGCCGCTTGGGGTTTTGTTACAAGGGCGGGGGAGTACACTCGGGGGTGTTGAATTACCTGCCAGAGATGGGGATGCCCATGCGACATATCGATCGGATTATTCGCTCCAAGAACGTCTTTACCGCGCAAGACGGCATCGATACCGCCCGCGAGTTGGCGATCGCCATCGCGGGCGATCGCATCGTCGCTGTCGGCGCGCCCGATGACGTGATTGCCGCCGCACCTGCCGCCACGCCGGTGGTCGATTACGGCGAGCAGTTTGTCTGCCCCGGTTTCCATGACGCTCATCTGCACTTCTTCCATACCTCGGTCGGTTCCTCGCCGTATATGCTCATGGATATGGGCACGTCCGAGGCGGCACTGGTGCAGCATGCGCTCGAGTTTTCCCAGGGCCTGCCCGACGACGCCTGGGTCGTGACCCAGGGCTGGCGCGATTACCGCTGGGATCCGCCCGAGCATCCTACCAAGGCCTCCCTCGACGCCGCCTTCCCCGGTCGCCCCTGTGTTATGTATTCGGGCGATGGGCATACGCTGTGGCTCAACAGCCGCGCACTCGAAGCCCTCGGCGTGACGCGTGACAGCGAGCCTCCGGCGGGTGGCAGTTACGACAAAGACTCAAACGGTGAGCTTACGGGTATTGCCCACGAGGCAGCTGCTATGCAGCTGCTGCCGCGCTGCCTGGAATGGCTGGGCGAGGACCGCATCGCGAGCGCTTACGGCGACCAGATGAAGCGTATGGCCGAGCAAGGCATCACCTCAATCTGCGATATGTCGCTCATGCCCATGCCGGGCTGCGACTTTATTCGCGACGATGTTTACGACAGGCTGCAGGCCGCCGGCAAGCTGGGCATCCGCGCCCATCTGTTTCCCACGCTGCTGGATGACCAATCGCGCTTGGAAGAACTCCAGACCCGCTACGCGAACAACGCGCTGCTCTCGGCGCCAGGCTTTAAACAGTTCTTCGACGGCGTGTCGAGCGAGCATACCGCATACCTCACTGAGCCCTATACTAACCCGCGCTTCCCGGGTGACCAGGGGCGCCTGACGGTTCCTGTCGAGCGCATGCGCAAGTTGGTTCTGGCGGCAGCCGAGCGCGGCCACACCGTGCGCATCCACGTTATCGGCGACGGTGCCATCCATGCCGCACTCGATATCTTTGAGGAGGCGGCAGAGCTCTACGGCCTGCCCCAGCACGGTCATAATACGCTTGAGCATTTGGAGAATCTGCTGCCTCAGGACATAGATCGTCTGCGCAAGCTCAACGTCATTGCCTCGAGCCAGCCTTGCCACATCACGCTCGACCCGGGTGGCCCGGAGCGCGACCTGGGCCTGGAACGCAGCCGCATCATGTGGCCGTTTGCGACCTATAAGCAGCGCGGCATCCGCCAAGCTTTTGGTACCGACAGCCCCATCACGGCCGTTACCAGCATGAACGTGCTCTACACGGCTATTACGCGCCAAGACCCTCGCAGCCACTGGCCCGAGGGCGGCTGGCTCCCCAGCGAGCGCATCGATGCGGCAACGGCCCTGCGCAACTACACGCTTGGTAGCGCGTACGCAGCGGGCGACGAGCAAAACCTCGGCAGCCTAGAGCCCGGCAAATACGCCGACCTGGTAGTCCTGGACCAAAACCCGCTCACCATTGACCCCCAAGAGCTCCAG
>DBEWTR010000199.1:0-3790 GCA_048205775.1 Collinsella sp.
TGCGCATGATGGATACCAGGATGCTGCCCATAAAGGCCGATCCAAAGCTGGCAATGGAGATACCCGCGCCCAGCAGATTGACCGACAGGTAGCTGGCCAGCTCGAGCATAAAGCTGTTGACTACGAGCTGAAAAATACCAAGCGTGATAATAGTGAGCGGCAGCGAGATGACCGTCAGGAACGGCTTGACGAGCGAGTCGACGATGTTGAGGAACAGTCCCACGAAGGCAAAACACACCCAGGCGTCGGCTATGCCGAAGGGCTGAATGCCGGGGACGAGAAACGTTGCGATCGCGATGGCGATTGAGGTAAAGAGCCAGTTAAGCATAAAGCGCATGGTGGAAATCCTTTCTTGCGCAAGACGTGGCAAAGAGGCGTGAGAGGCACGTGCCTTTGCAACTCGGATAGATGCGCGGGCACGGCCCTGTTTGGGCGCCCATTGTCTCAGATATTCATGGAGCTTACGTGCGCATATGGTTTCTAAACGGCGTTCGTCCTGAAAAACGCGCCGCTGGCAGAGAGTCTTGTCGCTTTAGTTTGGTGGTGTGCTACACTGCTACGGGCAAAAGCCACAGGCGTTGCCCTATTGCATAGAACGGGTGAACGATGCCCGATGTCAGTATCAACTTCGATGCCTTTTGGCGGGTTTGGCGGTGATCGATGAATATCGAGAACATGTTTGACAAGCCTGATGTCAAGCAGCTGGTCCACGCATTTAGCCTTTTGGACGACGAGAAGGATATCCAAGCGTTTTTGACCGATATCTGCACGCCGCGCGAGATTTGCGACCTTTCTCAGCGTTTGCAGGTTGCGCGCTATTTGGACGAGGGCGAGCCTTATGTTGAGGTTCAGGCCCGTACCGGCGCTTCGTCCACTACGGTGAGCCGCGTTTCAAAGGCGCTGAACGGCGAGTACGGTGGCTACCGCAAGATCCTCATTAAGTTGGAGGATGGCGAGTAGGCCAGCGACAACATTGAATTACGAAGAACCGTCCCTCCGGGGGCGGTTTTTATATGCCTGCAATCGGCTGGTGCGTTGGGTTCAGGTTGCTTTGTACCAAAAGATGGAACTGCGGTGGCAATGTGTCCGCTTGGGCGGGTAGGATGGATGCATTGATTATTGCGAACGGTTTGAGCGGAGGACCATGCCTGTTCGAATCTATACCACCAATGCCGGCACGGATTTGAGCGATGCCGAGTCGGCGCTGCTTGCCGACCTTGTTGCCCGTCACGGGCGTGCCGTGTTGCTGGCACCAACGTTTGCCGAGCTCGATCTGTGCCGTCATGATGCGGCGGAAGCCGGCATTTCGCTGGGTATCGACTACAAGACACCCGCATCGTGGCTTCGCTCGCTTTGGGAGCTTTTGGGCGACGGGCGCGGTTTCGTCGACAACCTGCAACGTCAGATGCTGTTTTCGGATATGATTGCCCGCCGCGACGATGCCGACCTGCAGCCGCTTTCGCGCAGCCAGGGCACGGTGCGCATGCTCGCGCGCATGGCCCGCGATGTGCTGCCGGGTGTGGCGGGGACGACGGCCGAGCGATGCGGTGGCAACAATTGCCAGCCTGAGCCAAAAAGCGATGCCGAGGCTCGTGTGTTTGAGCTTTTGCGTGCCTACGCGGGCGGTTTGGACCGTCGAGATATGGTCGAGCCCTGCGAGGCAGCCGACATTATGGCCGGTGCCCTGGCCGATAGCCTGCCGGCGTGCGCCCGCGCCGTATGCGTGCGCGGTACCACGTCGTTTACGCACGGTCTACTCGAGCTGCTGTCTGCCGTGGCGAACAATGGGGGAGAGGTCGTCGTGCTGCTTGCCCGCGAGCAGGCGGCGATGCGCGAGGAGCTTGCCACGGCATTTGATGCCCGCGGTGTGCTGTTTGAGATCGCGCCGCTGGGGGAGGACGCCGCCGCGTCTGATGTCGCTTGCGGGGCCGCCGCTCAGCCTGCCTTTATTGAGGTCGCCGGCCCCCATGCCCGTGCTCATGTCTATGCGGACGCCATCGATAAGTTGGTGAAAGCGCACAAGGAGTCCAAGGCCGATAAAGCTACTGCAACGCCCGCCGACCCCGTGCGCGTGCTCGTCGTTTCTGCCCGGGCACCCCAGCTGTTCGGCGAGCTCGCCGCCCGTTTGGCGGCGCGTCACATTGCGGCCGAGACGACTGAGTTCACGGCGTTTTCCCAGTCCATCGCGGGCAGGCAGTTTACGGCGCTCGCCAACCTGATCGAGCGTATGAAAGCCGCCGACGAGGGCACCGCTTCCAAGACTGAGTGGTGGCCCGCGCCGGAGCTTACCGACTGGATCTACAGTCCGCTTTCGGGCGCTGATGCCGTCAATGCCCGTACCTTCGATAAGAATATGCGTCTCTCGCGCAGCAAGACTACCGCGGGCGTCAAGAGCCTGCTGCAGAGCGTTCAGGGCCAGGTGAGGGGCGCGCGCAAGGCGACGAGCGACGATAACTGGTTTAAGAACGTACCGTGTGTGGTCTCGGACGTGTTCCAGGCGCTGTGGCGTGACAAGCCCGTGACGGCGCTTAAGGCCATGCTTGCCGTTGCCGAGGCGTTGCCCGATCGCGCTCTAGGCGGCCTTGACGGCCAGGCCCGTCGCCAGGCAGAGACGGCTTTGCTGCGCCATGCCATCGACATCCTTATGAACGATGCTCGCGCGCTCGACGTGTCGCAGGCCGCGACCGTGCCGGTTCTCGACGGCGTTCGAACCAAGGTGGACAAGCGCAGTACCGCCTACGATTACGAGACCTATGAGGTCGATCGCACACCACGAGCACAAGTGCGCTTCGCGTCGCTTGCCGATGCGTCGGTTCTTCGCCCTGGCAGCTACGATGCCGTGCTGTTTGCCGATGTCGACCTGGACAGCTATCCGCTTTCGCACGAAGAGGGCCCGCTTGCCACGTTGACAGCCGAGCTGCGCCGCGACGGCGTGTCTTTGGAGCCCGCTGCCCTGCTGCGCGTGCGCTTTGGCCGTGCGATGCAGGCGGCGAGCGGTCCGGTCGCGCTCGCCCGTGTGACGCACGATCGCCAGGCACGCGAGTGCTACCCGGCAGCCGTATGGACCGAGCTGTGGGCACATGCCGAGGCCGCTGGCGCTGCCAAGCCCATGCGCGTGGGCGAGGGCGATATCATCGCCGACTTTGATCCCGCGGCAGGTGAAGGCCTCAAGCGCGAGCGCGTGACCTGTGAAGCCCCTCAGCATCTGAGTGCCGACGCCGTGCCGTATTTGGTCCTGCGCCGTCGCGATGGCGAGGGTGAGGACGCGCCGCTCGTGCCGCGTCTGACGTCCGCCTCGCAGATTGAGGCCTATTCCACCTGCCCGCTGTGCTGGTTCGTCTCGTATCGCGTCAAACCTCAGTCCATCGATGCGGGCTTTGGCAACATGGAGAAGGGCAACTTTGTCCATGACGTGCTGGAGCACTTGCATGCACGTCTTCCGCAGGAGGGCATGGAGCGCGTGACGCCCATGAATCTGCCGCGCGCGAAGGAGCTGCTGCACGAGGTCTTTGCCGAGACCCTGGCCGAGCACGCCGGCAAGCGCGGCACGGAGGGCCCGCTGGTGCCGCTCTCTGCGGTGGAGGAACGCCAGGTGGCCGAGATCTTGCCGCAGCTGGAGGGTGTGCTTGCCTACGAGTCCGAGGCACTTGCCCCCTTTGCCCCGCGCTACCTGGAGTTCGCCTTCAACGAGCTCAAGGTCGAGTATGCCGGTTGGCCGCTTGGCGGGCGCATCGACCGCGTGGACGTGGACGCCGAGAATCGTGCCGTGGTGATCGACTACAAGCATCGC
>DBEWTR010000293.1:0-2455 GCA_048205775.1 Collinsella sp.
ATTCCGAGACTCATGAAGTCGATAAGCGCATCAGCCCGCGTAGGCTAAGACTTGCATACGATCACATTAAAGATTTTCGAAATATCTGTGCGCATGATGAGCGCCTGTTTTGTGCGAAGGTGTCTCCGTCCTGTGACGTTAATTTCGTCGACGTTTTAAATGATCTTGAGCTTGTGCTGACGAAGGATGATTTCAATAAGCTCCGTCGTCAAATATTGCTTAACGCAGTCAAGTTGAGTGATTCGCTGAACACGGATGCCAGCGCTAAAGTTCTATTTGCCATGGGTGTCAAAGATTGTCGAAGTGTGTTTCCTAAGGAGCTGCTTGGGCTGTAGGGTGATACTCCTTCTTCTTGAGCTTGGCGCAGAAGATGGTCGAGATCATGCCGTGGATTGGTGCCATCAGCTTTGATCTTGGTCCTGCGCCCGTGCTGAAGGAAATCCAGCGCAAGGACCTGCCTGTGCGTTTTGCTGGGCGGGCCTTCTTGTGCCGCGGGCGCGGAGAGCCTGATCATCGCGGACGACACGTACTGCGGGCCAGGCGTGTCGGGCCCCGGCTGAGCCTGGACCGATGCCGACCACCTGGAGCTCATCGGCTACGCGGGCGAGGCCATCGGTGCCGACGGTGGGGTGATTATGAAAGGCAGGAATCAGCTCATTACGAAGCGTTCGGATGGCGATTGGCGGGTTAAGGGTGAAGGGGCAAGTCGTGCCTCCTTCGTTACGACGACCCAGAGCGAGGCGATAAAGCTCGGTCGACGCATTTGCTCCAATCAAGAGTCGGAGTTGATCATTCATCGTCGCGACGGCAGAATCCGCGCAAAGGATTCTCATGGGCACGACCCCTTCCCGCCGAGGGGATAAGGATTCGGCTCCGTAGCGACAGCGGGCCCGTAACAGCGTGCCCGCTGTCGCTAAACCGACTTCAACATTGTGTGCAATGCGAACTTGGAGCTAATTCTTCGGGACGGATGTTTAATCTCTTGGGTCTTAATAGGTTTAAAAGGTTGTGCCGGTTCTCTCGGGGGCTGTAAACACTTGATTGGCTATATTTAAAGTCTATAATCAAAGAAAAACTCTGATATATCTTTTCAAAATAATGAAAGGAATGTTGAGGACGATGCTTTGCCAGTTCACCTTCAGGAACTATAGATCCTATCGCGACGAGGCGGAGCTTTCCATGCAGGCGACGCCGATGAAGGAGTTCGAGCGCTCCCTCATAGTGTGCCCCGACGGGCAGGGCTTTCTCCCGGTGGCCGCGGTGTACGGACCCAACGCTGGCGGTAAGTCTAATCTGCTCGAGGCTCTCGATTACGTTCGCTCGGCTGTAGCCAGACCGATTAGGCTGCTGTCTGCCAGCGCTGATGCTCCAGAGGGTGATCGCCCTTTGATAGCCCGTTGTTCGGCGTTTGAGTTCGATGACGTGTCTGCTGCCGAGCCCACCGAGTTCGAGCTCTATTACCGCGCGGGTGAGCATGAGTACCGCTATGTTCTGTCTGTACACGCCGATGAGATCGTGTCCGAAGGACTGTGGCGGCGTAAATTGGGAGCGTCGCGTACAGCGATGCTGTTCGAGCGCGAGGGTGCAAAGGTTGAGCTCGGTCCCACACTGCGTAAGCTTGTGACGGCTGCGAGATTCAACCCGAGCCTGCCATACCTATCGTTCCTTTGCATCAACTTCGAAGCGCCGGTGGTCCAGGAGGCGGCCAGCTGGTTTCTCGACGCCGTGTTTCTCAACTACAATAGTTCCTACCTGGAGCGGATGCTCGAGCAAATGCTCGACGAGGGCGACTCGCGCGAGGTCTCGCGTTTTTTGCGCGCCGTTGATGTGCGTATTGATGGCTTCAGAGTGGAGAGGGCGCCGGAGTGGCGCGGCCAGCGCGTCTTCGTGAGGCACGAGGTGGACGGCAAGGCGTACGAGCTGCGTTTATCCGAGGAATCTGCCGGAACCCAGAAGCTCATGGGGTTGGCTGCGTATCTGATGACAGCGCTTGAGCGTGGTGGCACCGTTGTGGTAGACGAGCTCGACGCCAAACTGCACCCGAAGCTTCTTCGCTATGTGATTCTGCTGTTTAAGGATCCTGGGGTCAACAAGAGTGGCGCGCAGCTCATCTTCTCGTCCCAGGATGTGTCAACCATGCGAAACGATGTGTTCCGCCGTGACGAGATATGGTTTGCTGCGCGCGGCGAGGGAGAGGCGAGCCAACTGTGGTCTCTCGCCGACATCCACGAGGCAAACGGTAACCTGGTAAGCAAGAACGCGGCTTTCGACAAGCAATACCTGTCCGGTCGCTACGGCGCCGATCCGTACCTCACCCGCATCGAGGAGTGGGATTAGCATGGTGGCGAAGAAGTCGAAGGGCTGGCGTAGTGGCAAACGCGAGGTTCGCCCGCGCATGGTGCAGATGACTCGCCACCTCGTGGTGACCGAGGGCAAGGAGACTGAGCCTCGCTAC
>DBEWTR010000304.1:0-2955 GCA_048205775.1 Collinsella sp.
CAGGTGGCAAACGAAGTTGGCGCAAACACGCTCGTACAGTTTGCCAACGCCTTTGGCTACGGCCAAAAGCTCGGCCAAGACCTGACCTCCGCGGCCTCCATCATGGCCGACCCGTCGCTCATGACCGAGTGGGAGACCGCCTGGGCCGGCGCCGGCCAGCCTGTCGGCATGGACCATACGCCCGGCCCGCAGACCACCGTCATGCAAAACGCCGTGATTGCCGCCGCCATCGCTAACAGCGGCGTGGTCATGGACCCGTACTTTGTAGCCCAGGTACTCGCCCCGGACGGAACCGTGGTCAAGACCACGCAGTCCCGCTCGCTTGGTCAGGCCGTCAGCTCCGCCACGGCCGACCAGGTCAAGCAGGCCATGCTTGCCGTCGTCCAGTCCGGCACCGGCACCGATGCCCAAATCCCCGGCGTCAAGGTCGCCGGCAAGACCGGCTCGGCCGAGACTGGCGGCACCAACGTCAACTCGATGTTCGTTGGCTTTGCACCTTACGATTCACCCACGGTCGCCATCTCGGTGGCCTTGGAGGATTACGACAAGCATGACGTCAAGGCCGCCAAGATCGCCGGTATCGTCCTGACCGCGGCGCTTGCCGCACAGGGAGCGTGATGCCCATGATCGAATCGGACACCCGAGGCGCGCCGCGGCCTAAGGGTTAGCGGCAACGCGTCACACGGCCCCAGCGGCCACATCGTAGGTACTACACACATCGTTGAGCGAATAGTTATGTTAGGAGCAGGAATGGAACAGAGGGTCCTCGGGGGAAGATACCTCCTCAAGGATAAGGTGGGAACAGGCGGCATGGCGACCGTCTACCGTGCACAGGACCAGGTCCTCGACCGCACGGTAGCCGTCAAGATCATGCTGCCGCAGTATGCCGGCGACGCAACCTTCGCCGCACGCTTTAAGCAGGAGGCCCAGGCAGCAGCCGGTCTCTCCTCACCCTATATCGTGGGCGTCTACGATTGGGGCAAGGACGGCGACACCTATTACATCGTCATGGAGTACCTGCGCGGCACCGACCTTAAGAGCGGCATCAAGAGCCACGGCGCCCTCGACCCCAAGAAGGTCGCCCAGATCGGCTCGCAGATCAGCTCCGCGCTTTCGGTCGCCCACAAGCACGAGATCATCCACCGCGACATTAAGCCGCAGAACATCATGGTGCTGCCCGACGGCAACATCAAGGTGATGGACTTTGGCATCGCGCGCGCCAAGAACAGCCACCTCACGCAAGACAACAACGTGCTGGGAACCGCCCACTACGTCAGCCCCGAGCAGACCCGTGGTCAGGACCTCGGCCCCACCTCGGATATCTACTCGCTGGGCGTCGTGATGTACGAGTGCGCCACCGGCCGCGTCCCCTTTGACGGTGACGACGCTATCTCGGTCGCACTCAAGCAGGTCAACGAGCTGCCTATTCCGCCGAGCCAGATCAACTCCGGTGTCGACGCCGACCTTGAGCGCATCATCCTCAAGTGCATGGAGAAGGACCCGGCAAACCGCTTCCAGACCGCCGACGAGCTGCGTCAGGTGCTCAACAGCTACCTGTCGGGCCGTGCCGTCAACGTCTCGGAGCCCACGCGCATCATCGGTGCCCCCGGTGAGCTGGGCGCCACCAAGACTCGTGAGCTTTCCGATCAGACGCGCGCCATGGTGCGTCCCGTCTCGGGCGTGAGCGGCCAAAATACCGCCCGTAGCTCGGTTTCGGGCTCCACCGGCTCCTACGAGGTCGAAGAGCCCAAATCCAACAAGAACAAGATCATCGCCGCCGTGGTGGCAGCCGTTGCCGTCATCGGCATCGTGGTGGCCTTTGCCACAGGACTCTTTGGCGGCGAGCAGGTCACCGTGCCCGATGTGCTGGGCAAGGACCAGCAGACTGCCGTCGAGCTGATCAAGGAAGCCGGCCTCGAGGTCGGCACCATCGACCAAAGCTACAACGACGATGTCGACGAGGGCAAGGTCGCCGAGCAGACGCCCAACGGCAACACCAAGAAGACCAAGGGCACCAAGGTGAACCTGGTAATCTCCAAGGGCCCCAAGCCCTCCGAAAAGGTTGAGGTTCCCCGGCTTGTCGGCCTGACCAAGGACCAGGCAGAAGCCGCGCTGGCAAGCGTTGGCCTGAAGGGCAACGCCTCCGAGGAGGCCAACGAGGCCGATGAGGGCCATGTCTTTGAGCAGGGCACCGAAGCCGGTAAGGAAGTCGAGAAAGGCACGACCATCTCGTACAAGGTCTCGGGCGGCCCGGATACCACGTCCGTCCCCGACCTGACCGACATGACCGAGGCCCAGGCGCGCAACGCCCTCGATATGGCAGGCTTTGGCGTCGACGTGAGCTACCAGGAGAACGACTCGGTTACCGAGGGCACCGTGATCAGCTGGAACCCCAGCGGCAAGCAGAAGCCCGGCGCCACGATTACCGTCGTCATTGCCAAGAAGTCCGGCAAGGCCAGTGTTCCGGGCAACCTGTACGGCAAGAGCATTTCCGCCGCCGTCACCGCGCTCAACAACGCCGGTTTCTATAACATTGGCTTCTGTGACCAGAACGGCAATCCCGTGAGCGGTAACGAGGATGCCACCGTTACGGGCGTCTCCCCCACCGGCAAGCAGTCCACCGACAGCACGATCACGCTGACGGTCGCACTTTCTGGCTCGGGTTCGGGCTCTGGCTCGGGCACGGGTGACGATTCCGGTACGACCAACTAGTCGCCACCCCACCGCTCATCACGGCTCTCGCCGCAAACATATTCGCTCACAGGCGCCCGCTTGCTCCCCCAGCAAGCGGGCGCTTTCTTTATCTGAAGCAGCGAATACTACGGCATGCCTTAAACCAAAAGAGCCCGGCACCGTAACGGTACCGGGCTCGATATTCCTCTGGTGCCCCCGGGCGGATTCGAAAACTCCCCCCGCGGGGAAATTGGTGACGCGGGTGTCGACGGCTCGAATCCA
>DBEWTR010000025.1:0-5752 GCA_048205775.1 Collinsella sp.
TATTAAAAATCATTCCTAAGAGGCTTCACATTTGGTTGCATTTATGGATAATAGAACTCGTCAAGACGCACGTCCGGAGAGGGCCCTTACGGGACCGGACGAGCGCACAATCGCCATCGATCGAAAGGATCGAATCATGAAGTTTGTTTGCCCCGTTTGCGGTTATGTGGAAGAGTTCGACGGCGACCAGCTGCCCGAGGACTTCAAGTGCCCCCAGTGCGGCGTTCCCGGTTCTCGTTTCCTGAAGCAGGAGGAGGGCCAGCTCGAGTGGGCTGCCGAGCACGTCGTGGGCATCGCCAAGATGGAGGGCGTCTCCGAGGACATCGTTGCCGACCTGCGCGCCAACTTTGAGGGCGAGTGCTCCGAGGTCGGTATGTACCTGGCCATGGCTCGCGTCGCCCATCGCGAGGGTTATCCCGAGATCGGCCTGTACTGGGAGAAGGCTGCCCACGAGGAGGCCGAGCACGCCGCCAAGTTCGCTGAGCTCCTGGGCGAGGTCGTAACCGACTCCACCAAGAAGAACCTCGAGATGCGCGTTGAGGCCGAGAACGGCGCCACCGCCGGCAAGACCGATCTTGCTAAGCGCGCCAAGGCCGCTGGCCTCGATGCCATCCACGACACCGTGCACGAGATGGCTCGCGACGAGGCCCGCCACGGCAAGGCTTTCGCCGGCCTGCTCAAGCGCTACTTTGGCTAAGCCAAACGCCTGAGACATAACCTCTAGCTCAATGAGGCCCGGACCGTATTGGTTCGGGCCTTTTTCGTGCCTCACAAACTTGTTAACTACCTGAAATAGGACCGCCTTCGGCATAGGTTTCTCGTCAAAAACTAAGTGAGTAGACTTTTTGGAACTTGCCGAGCACGCCATCCATATTGCTTTATAAAGCCGCAGGTAAATGACTTGTTTCAAAACGACCTAGTCGCCAAAGTGCCAAAAGTCTACTCACTTAGATTCGCAGCCGTCCACAATCGAGCCATTTTGTGTCTAACGGGCATCTTTCCGTCGATTACTCCCAATTTTGTCCAGTCAACGAATAGTTCAGACCTGAGTAATGTCTCAGCCCTTTGCTCATCTGAGCTTTTATCACGATATTCAGCATCGAGCATCCTGCATACGGCCTTAACGATCGCGCGGAATCTATCCTCATCCGATATCTGTCTGTGTGTCAGGAGAAGCACATCGTAGCCCATGGCCTGAAGGGCCGTCATGCGGTCAGCGTCACGCAAGCCATCCCCTGCGCGTCCGTGCGAGGCCTTTCCCTGACATTCAATGGCCACCTGTCGCCTGCCGTCCGGCGAAGACAGAAGTATGTCGATATATACACGGGACTTTCCCACAATCGCTCGAGCACTTGTGCTTAGCATCACTTCAACATTAAGCTCTATGTCGCAAAAACCTTCGCCTCCCAGGGATCGCGGCAGTGCAAGTAGCAAATACGCCTCGACCTCAAAAGGCGACGCGGCACCCAATGGAACGAGTTGCGACACCGTCCTAAATCTATTGCCGTAACGTATCCCGCAAACATCTGAACAAAAACGGTCAAGGTCTCCGCCCAAAACCAAAGCGTCTCGACGCCATAAATTTGAGGCGGTGCCGTCCTCGGACGGGCAGCGCACCCAACCGAACGTCGTCGAAATCGCGCCCGAATCAATTGCACGCGTAAGCTCCGCCTCAAGTGCCGCCGGCAGAGCACACACCGCAAACAGGCCGCACATCTCCGCCAACACAAAAAGAAGCTGAAGATCCGTCAGATGCCGCGACATGATGAATGCCGTCAGTAGAGGAGACGTAATCAAAAATCCATGCTCCGTTTCCAGCACGGATTCCCTGGGGGGCTCACCAAGGAACAGCCGCTGCCTAATGCTGGTAGGACAAGTCCGTTTGTTTCTCGTCTGAACCAATGTATACAACGGAAAACCGAGCGCGACCGCAGCCGTCGGGTTGCGGGCGAGATCATATCGCTGCCGGTCTTCTTCCGGTCGTGGAAGCGGCGGACACAAAGCGCGGACTTGAGGAGGCAAACGCCAATACCTAAAAGCTGATATGTCACAAAGTAGATCCTTCATAGGCACAGGAAAACACGAATTTCAACCCAATCAGTCACGCATTGGCGCGAACGCAGCAAAAATGGCGCCGAACGGACTGCCAAGTTTTCAACAGCCCTCCCCAACTGGCCAAAAGCTTGCCGAGAGCTGGACGAAACCCTGTTGAAAACCCCATTTTTTCTCATGTAGAAGCTTTGCGCGGCAAGTGAGTAGACTTTTTTGAACATCCCGAGCAGGCCGGTCATCCTGCTTTTCAAAACCGCAGGTAGATAGCTTGTTACAAAACTGCCTGGTCGCCAAAGTGCTAAAAGTCTACTCACTTAGATTGCAGAGCGCCCCCATTAGCTGCAATTCCAAGGTATTAAGCACTTTTGGACTCAGATCATCATACTGAACAAGAATTTGACTTGAGTTTTCAGGGACAGATGCGCCATCGGCACACCAATAACAGTCACTGATATCGATAAACGGGATACTCGAGCGCGTGAGAGCCTGCGCAAAAGAGCTTCCGCCCGTTCTACGCTCCGCAACCACGGTGCAGTAAAGGCCCGCGTCTGCGTGTTCGATCGAGACTTCCCCTGCCGGAAACGCTTTCCGTACAAGCGCCGCTAGGCCATCACGCGCCTCGCGAGCACGAACGCGCACACGGTTCACATGCCGCTCGTAATCACCCGATTCCAGTAAACGCGCCAAAGCAACCTGGTCAACAGAGCTCACCGGCGAGGCGTAGAAACCAAGGTTGCGCCTAAACCGCTCCATTAGCTCATCGGGCAACACCATGTATGCTAGACGCAACGCCGATGACACGCTCTTCGAAAACGTGTTGGTGTAGATAACCGACTGGGCGGCATCGATCGACGCAAGCGCGGGAATCGGCTTGCCGGCAAGGCGAAACTCACAATCAAAGTCATCTTCGATGAGATACCGACCTGGTCGCTCAGCGGCCCAGCTCAGAAGCGCATAGCGACGCGCAATGCTCGTCACAAGGCCGGTCGGATACTGATGGGACGGCATCAGATGAAGGACATCGGTCCCAGTTTTCTGCAGAGCGCTCAAGTCCACGCCCTCATCATCCAACGGGATATGTCGAACTTTGCAGCCCATAGCCTGATAGATGCGCGTCAGACGCAAATAGCCCGGATCCTCAACGGCATACACCTTGTCCGCGCCAAGCAACTGAACCAACATAGTATCGAGCAGCTGGGCGCCCGCGCCGATAACGATGTTGTTGGGGTCGGCATTCATACCCCTTGTCCCGCGCAGATGGTGAGCAATTGCGCGTCGCAGCCGAGCGGTGCCCTGCGCCGGTGCGGGCGAAAAGATTTCGCGCTCGTCTTCGGATGCCAGCGTCGCCCGTAGCGCGCTTTGCCAAAGCCGCGCCGCCTCCAAAGCGGAAGGAGAAAGTGCGTCGAATTGCTCGACCCGCCCGCGGACATCATGCACGCTGGGGCCCACAGAGACGGCATCTCGGTCGATGCCCTCCGCAGCCGAAGCCAAAACCGGTGCATCCGGAAGCTCGCAAGCGTAGTAGCCACGACGTGGTATTGAGCAAATATAGCCCTCAGCGAGTAACTGGCTATATGCATTCTCGATGGTAATAACACTGATTCCCAGATGACTGGCAAAGGCGCGCTTAGACGGCAAATGCTCCCCCGCCACAATGCGTCCAGCTACGATATCATCTCGAATTTGCTGGTAAACATACTCATAGAGCGATGCTTCGCCGCGTTTTTCCAAATTGTAGTCAAGCATGAGCCTATCACCTGACCTTATTAAGTCATTCAATCTGGTATTAGTCTGACCTTGTAATTATCTCGAAAACTGAGTATTTTGCCATACCCAGCTCCCCGATAGGATGTTCCGTCAAGCAATGCACATGCCAACCAAGGGAGCAACCATGGCAGAACAGACCAGCAAGGCCGATCGCGTCAAACTCAATCGCGAACTCGCGCAGATGCTCAAGGGCGGCGTCATCATGGACGTCACCACGCCCGAGCAGGCACGTATCGCCGAGGAGGCAGGCGCCTGCGCCGTCATGGCACTCGAGCGCATCCCGGCCGACATCCGCGCCGCAGGCGGCGTCTCGCGCATGAGCGACCCCAAGATGATCAAGCGCATCCAAGAGGCCGTCTCCATCCCCGTCATGGCCAAGTGCCGCATCGGTCACATTGTCGAGGCGCAGGTCCTGCAGGCCATCGAGATCGATTACATCGACGAGTCCGAGGTTCTCTCCCCCGCCGATGACGTCTATCACATCGACAAGACCCAGTTTGACGTGCCGTTTGTCTGCGGCGCCCGCGATTTGGGCGAGGCGTTGCGCCGTGTTGCCGAGGGCGCCACTATGATTCGCACCAAGGGTGAGCCGGGTACGGGCGACGTCGTTCAGGCCGTGCGTCACATGCGCAAGATCCAAAAGCAGATCCGCGACGTTGTTGCCCTGCGCGACGACGAGCTCTTTGAGGCAGCCAAGCAACTGCAGGTTCCGGTCGAGCTGGTACGCGAGGTCCATGCCACGGGCAAGCTTCCCGTCGTGAACTTTGCCGCCGGCGGCGTAGCGACCCCTGCCGACGCCGCGCTGATGATGCAACTGGGCGCCGAGGGCGTCTTTGTCGGCTCGGGCATCTTTAAGAGCGGCGACCCCGCCAAGCGCGCCGCCGCCATCGTCAAGGCCGTGGCAAACTTCACCGATGCCAAGCTCATCGCCGAGCTTTCGGAGGACCTGGGCGAGGACATGGTGGTCATCAACGCCGACGAGATCGAAATCATCATGGAGGAGCGCGGACGCTAGTCCGGCAGAAAGGATCGCACATGAGCGATTATGCAGACCAAACGGTCGCCGTGCTGGCGGTCCAAGGCGCATTTGCCGAGCACGAGGCAAGACTATCCGAGCTGGGCGCGCGCTGTATTGAGCTGAGGCAGGCGGCTGATTTGAAGCAGGACTTTGACCGTCTGGTACTTCCCGGCGGCGAGTCTACCGTTCAAGGGAAGCTGCTTGATGAGTTGGGCATGCTCGAGGAGCTTCACACCCGCATTGTTGAAGGCATGCCCGTCCTGGGCACCTGCGCCGGCCTGATTCTGCTGGCTCACGACCTTGCCGCCCATGACGATAAGGGCACACCGCGCCTGGCAACCATGGATGTGCTCGTTGAGCGCAATGCCTACGGCAGGCAGCTCGGCAGTTTTCGAACCAAGGGGCAGGTAGCTGGCATCGACGGTGAAGTGCCGCTGACGTTCATCCGCGCGCCCCGCATCGTCGAGGTCCACGGCGACGCCAAGGCTTTAGCGAAAGTCGACGGCCGTATCGTCGCCGCCCGTCAGGGCAACCAGCTCGGCGTAACCTTCCACCCCGAACTCGACGAAGACACCCGCCTCCACGAACTGTTCCTACAAATGTAGGCGGAGCAGAAACGAGCGTGGATTTTCGGACACACAACAAATGAGAGTGGATAATCTCCCACTTTGAACTTAGATGCAGGCTCAAACCAGGAGATTATCCACTCTCATACTATGTAGTCATTTAAGAACGTCCCCAATGACTACTTCGACAACGCCGATGCTTTGGTACCGACAGACACTATGACCCAATCCGAGGGCACTAAAAAGATAGGAGCCCCCGCTCGTGACCGCGGGTCGGGGCTGCGACAATGATGTTGAAGTGCCATAGGCGCAGCCGCGCCGCAACGAGGTTGGGAGGCTCCCATGCCAA
>DBEWTR010000310.1:0-2999 GCA_048205775.1 Collinsella sp.
AGGCTGCGTTCATGTTGATGCCGTCGTTGGCAAGCAGGTACAGGTGAACCGTCATGGGGCGGCCGGAATCGAGCGGCGAAATAGGCAGGTTGATGGCCTGGCCCATGGTGTAGAGCACCACCGCGGTCTCGCCGATGGCACGGCCGATGGCGAGGACGATGCCCGTGGCAATACGGCCAAAGGCAGAAGGAAGCACGATCTTGGAGACAACCTGCCACTTGGTGGCGCCCAGGCCGTACGCGCCCCAACGGATATAGCGCGGAACGGCGCGAATGGCCTCTTCGGTGGTGCGCATGACGATGGGCAGCATCAGAAGCGCCAGCGCCAGGGCAGCCGAGACCATCGAAAGGCCCAGGCCCATGGCCTCGACAAACAAGGCGTAGCCAAAGAGACCCATAACGATGGAGGGCACCGAGGCCAAAGCATCGGCAGCATAACGGATGAGCTCGACGACCTTGCCCTGTTTGGCGTACTCGGCCAGATAGACGGCCGCTAGCACGGCGACCGGCGTACAGATGAGCATGGCGAGCGCCGTCACGTAGATGGTCGAGACAATCGTAGGCCAAATGCCGCCCTCGGCGTTGACACCCTGGGGCCAACCGAAGATAAAGTCGAGCGAAATATGCGGTAAGCCATTAACAACCACGTAGGCGATGATAGCGACCAGCACAAGCGTGGTGATGTAGGCCGCGGCGCGGAACACGCCGAGCATGATCTTGTTTGACAGGTCCTTGTTGATACGGCCCTTCTTACCGTGGGAAAGGGCACGCTTGATGCGCTCGCGCGACGAGGTCGTATCGACCGTCGTGTCAACGGAATCGGACATAGCCTACCCCCTCTTCTTCTTGGAAATCAGACGGACGATGCCCACCAGCATGGCGGAGATGATAAACAGGACCACGCCCATGCCGAACAGAGCCGAGCGGTGCAGGCCCGAGGAATAGCTCATGTCGAGCGCGATCTGGCTCGTGAGCGTCGAGATGGGGCTCGCAATGCTGTCGGGAATAACCGGAGCGTTACCCACGACCATGAGCACGGCCATGGTCTCACCGATGGCACGGCCCATACCCAGCACGATGGCATCAACGATACCCAGTTTGGCGGCAGGTAGCACGACCTTATAGATGGTCTGCCACTTAGTAGCACCCATGGCATACGATGCCTCGCGAATGCCCATGGGAATGGAATTGAGGGCATCGATGGTAAGCGTCGTGATGGTAGGGACGATCATGATGGCGAGCACAAACCACGCCGTCAGCGCACCAAAACCAAGACCACCGGTCAGTTGTGCGATAAACGGGCGGATGATGATCATGCCAAAGAAGCCGTAGATGATGGAGGGTATGCCCGCCAGCAGGTCAACGGCGGGGCTGATGAGCTTGCGCACGCGCTTGCTGGCAATCTCGACCAGGTAAACGGCCGTACCCACGCCCAGCGGCACGCCCATGGCGAGCGCACCGACGGTCACCAGACCCGAGCCGGCAAGCAGCGACAAGATGCCGTAGTGGCCCTCGGAAGGCGCCCACGTAAAGCTAAAGAAGTCCGCCAGACCGATGTCAGTAAAGACGGGCAGCGCCGAGTACGTGGTAAAGACAAAGATCAGGATGACGGTGACGACCGCCAAAAACGCGCAGGCAAAGAAGATCCACTGCAGCGCCTTCTCCTTGATATAGGTACTGCGCGATACGAGCGCCAGCTCGCGCTTCTTGGGTGCCTGAGCATTCTGCTCAGTCTGGGAGTTTTCCTGTGCTTCCATGCTACTCACCCCCCTTCTCGTCGTTGGTGACGGGAATAAAGCCCGCCTCGCGAATCTGCTTGTCCATCTTTTCGGACGTCACGTAGTCGATGTAATCCTGCGCCTGCTGCGAAGGCGCACCCTTCACAAAGAAGTAAAGGTCGCGCGAGATGGGATAGCCGCCACTCGCGACCGTCTTCTCGGACGCCTCAACATGATTGACCGAGACAGCCTTGACCGAGGTCTTGGCGTTGAGGCTATCGACGAAGCCCAGCGAAATGTAGCCGATGGCCCCACGCGAACGAGATACCACGTCGCGCACCTGGCCCGTACCCGAAAGAACAGCCGAGCGGCGATCGAACGGCGTGCCATCCATCACGATGGTACGGAAGGCCTCGCGCGTACCGGACGCCTCGTCTCGGTTGATGACCTGAATCCTCAGGTCCTCGCCACCGACCTCTTTCCAGTTGGTGATCTTGCCGGCGTAGATATCGCGGAGCTGCTCGGTCGAGAGGTTATCGACGGGGTTGTCGTCGTTCACGATGACCGCAATACCGTCGTGGGCAATGACGATGGGAGTCAGGCCCAGATCCTGTTCGTCGGCATTGAGTCCACGGGAGGAGCTGGCGATATCGGCCGTGCCGGCGCTGACGGCCTCGATCCCAGCGGAAGAACCCAAACCGGAAACGAGCACGTCGATGCCGGTCTCCTCCTTAAAGCCCTCGGCCGCAATCTCGGCGATAGGAAGGCAGGTCGTGGAGCCGGCCACGGTAATGGAAGAGGTAGAAGATCCCGAAGAACAGGCGCACAGCGTAAGCGTAAGCACAGCGGCGCTCAGGACCGATACGATCTTTCTCATAGCATCACGCCGATCGCAGCATGGCGCCCACAGGTGCCGTCCTCGTTACGGTAGGAATAAAAGCGGTCGTTCTGACGCACGGTCGAAAGCTGGGTATCCACGATATTATCCGTGTCGACACCGACATCTACCAGCGCCTCGCGAATGGCAGCGGAAAGATCGAGCATGCGAGAGGTATTCGCATCGATGCAAGAGAACTCGGCGGCAAAGCGATCCATGAGTTCCTGGGATACCTCATATTCGTCACCCAAGATATGGGGGCCGATATAGGCGGAAACGTCGCTCGCATCGCAACCGGCAGCATCGCAAAGCGCCTGGCACGCCTTGGCGGAAATACGTGCAATCGTGCCCTTCCAACCGGAGTGCACCACGGCAAATCCGCCGGGGGCCACCAGCACCACGGGA
>DBEWTR010000329.1:0-7633 GCA_048205775.1 Collinsella sp.
TCCCGGGTCGGATACCCGATCGGAGCATAATTCCGTTAGCGCAGTTGGTGAAAGTACGTTAGCGGGTTCGGCGAAAGCACGTTAGCGCATTCGGCGAGATGCGTTTGCGAAAGTGGTCAATTTTAGATTAGCGCTAACAGGTCGGAGAACTCGAGGGCGTGGTCGGCCCTCATGGCGCCGATCCCGGCGCCCGAGGTGGTCGTCACCGACGGCGGGAGCGGGTTCGCCAAGGCCGTGCGCGAGACCTGGCCGCGCACCAGGGTCCAGAGGTGCGCCTTCCACGCCTTCTCGCAGGTCAAGCGCTACACGACGACGCGGCCGAAGCTCCAGGCGGGGCGCGAGCTCTACCTCATCGCGCGCGACCTCATGGGCATCGAGACGCTGCACCAGGCCGAGCTCTGGGTCGAGCGCTACCTCGACTGGTGCGGGTTCTGGGCCGACTTCCTGGAGGACAGGACCGTGGTGGACGGCAGGAGGATCTACACCCACGAGAGGCTGAGGCGGGCGCGCTCGTCGCTGGTGTCGGCGGGGACGCTGTTCACCTACCTCGACCCCGCCCTGGCCAAGGCCGGCCCGCTGCCGTCGACCAACAACATGATCGAGGGAGGGGTGAACTCGCAGCTGAGGGCCGTCCTGCGCAACCACCGGGGGCTGACGTCGGTCAAGCGCGTGAAGGCGGTATTCTGGTGGTGCCACGCGCACTCGGGGGACGCGAGGACGGCGCGCGAGAAGCTCGCCACGATGCCGACCGACGCGGACATCGACTTCCTGTTCAGCGTCTACTCCGCCTCGCCGTCGCGTGACGACGGAGGGCCGGAGTGGGGCGACAGGGCAGTGTGGGAGGACCTCCACCACAGGGACCCGTACCCGTTCTGGCTGGATTAATGGATGGAAACGGATGTTCTATCGGGACACACATTTTGTCCTATAAGCCCCGCACGCAAAGAAGGCCACTTAATGTGGCCTTCGTCTTGCGCAGGACTGTAGAGCAGGGAACTTCGTGCCCCGACGCCCGGGAGGACGTTGCATTTAGAAGATGAACCTAGCGGTTATTCCTTCGGGACAAGATCAGCGCAGCCATGAAAGCGATAATCGCTAGCGTTAGCAGCGTCAAAAGCAGAGCGAGCGAGTTGTCGCCCGTCGCAGCCAGGCCAAACAGGCTGGGCTTTTTGGAGCCAGCGGGCTGCGCAGGAATTGTTTCGCCATCGTCCTCGGCGGTGATCTCCCAGCGAATGCTCTTGCTCGCGTCGGCAAGCTCGTTGCCCACCGACGTCGGGACACTTAGTTGCAGATTGAGCACCGTGCTGCCATCGCTCGTGAACGTGGCGACCTGCGTGGGATAGGCGAACACGCTGCCCGGCGTTCCCGTCTGGAGCCAACCGTCAGACGCATCGCCAGCCGACGCCGTTAAGGTAATGGGCGACAGCAGGTGTGCCGTCTCGTGATCGACAACGGCCCGCACAAACACGCGTACCTGGGACTTTACGCCCGTGGCACGAACCTCGATCTGCTGCTCGCGCACATCGCCGGGCATTAGGTCTTTAAAGGCGGGAAACAGATCGGGCTCACCCGAGGATCCCGTCGCCCCCGTTACCGTCAGCTGGCGCGCATTTCCGTCATAGGCAATCGCGGGACTATCGGCAAACGCGCGGGCGGGAACGGCGAGCGCGACCACGCAGAGAATGGCCGCGACCATGCAACGAAAGGAGCGCGTAACGCCTTTGCGAATTGGGAGCGCCATACTCACGCACCTCCGTGCGGCGGCACCAGCACGCCATCTTTGACCGTACAGTTCCATGCCTCGGTGACCGCATCGTCGGGCGTGGACTGAATCGCCTGGGTCGAAATGTCGACGACTAGGTTTTTACCATCTGCCTTCTTCTCGGACACGCTCTTGATGAGCACGCCCGTCTTGTCGAGCGGCTTAACAGAAGACGTCCAGTAGTAGAACCCGTCGCTCGCAAGAACCCAAGACGAAGGGCTGTTAGTGGCGGCGGCATCGCCTTTATCGCCCCACTCAATGGTGTAGTCGATGCCGGCAGCCGGCTCATCCCACAGGCGCGCGCCATCCTTATCCTGCCAGTAGATATCCACCGCGACACGCAGGTATGCCGGAGCCGAGCCCGTGTTTGCAATCCTAACATCGCTCTTCACGCTGCCCTCGAGCGTCTCGTCCACCGAGGGCTCCACCGAGCCAAAGCCAAACTCGTTGACCAGCACGCCCGTAACCGAAAGCCACGCAAAGGTGCCGGCGACGCCGGCCAAAAGGAGGACGCCGACAAGGAGGGCGACGATCCGCTTGCGCTTAGTCATCCTTGTCCTCCCTCCCCAGCGTGCCGTTTTCCCAAACATTCTTGGCACGCGAGCCGCCATCGACCCACTTGTCCTTCGCGCGCGTGTTGACGCACGTCACCACCGCATCGCCCGCGCTCGAGGCGGACGAGATGGTCAGCTCGGCAGATTTACCGGGCGCCTTGCCCGGCGTGCTCAGCTCGCCCTCGTAGCGCCATGCCCAATTCGTGTCTTCCTCGACGGTATAGATGCCCGTCGGCGCGGCGAACTGCACGCTGCCGACATACCAGGTCTCACCGTTTTCCTGCTGCCGCTTATCGACCTTCACCTCGGCCACGCGTGTCTCGGGAGAGGCTCCCTCCGCCGTCTTCGTCACCTTAAAGCGGAACGTCTGTCCCATGGCGCTGGCATCGGTGGTCTTTTTGACGATCGTCAGCGCATGGGTCTTGGCGAAGTTGAACACGGCATTGCCGGGAGCCTGCCCCCCTTCGCCCGTCTTCTTGGACTCCAGGCGGTTGGCCAAGTCGAACGAACCGTTACCCGAGCCCAAGCTGTAGAGCGAGACATACTGGTCGTTAACGGGTTCCTCCGCCATGGACGCACCAGGACCGTAGCTCGCCCGCTTAACGGTAACAGTCAGCTGCGTCCCCATAAACGGCTCGGCGAAGCAGGCCTTAAACGGCGCCTCGTCGGCGTTGTTGTCGACTGTGTTGCCAGCGGTGGGATCGAGCAGCCACTTAAGCTGCGCGGTCATGGCTACGGGTCTCTCGGTATCGGACGTATCGTTGGCGGCCACTCGATACGTCACGGGATACAGGTCCATGTCTCCCTTGACCGGCTCGCTCTTAAACTCATTCCAAGACTTCGGAGCGCCAACGGCAGGCACATATCGCCACTCCAGGAAGAGCTCGCGCACGTCACCGCTGGCCGCCTGTTCATCGAGCAGCGCGACGATCCTGGAGTGGGCGTCCGGGTCGTATGCCACGGACTTTTTCTCCATCTCGGGATTGCCGTTGTCGTCATAGACCGGGTTGCCGCTCTCATCCACCTTGGGAACATCGACGTTATGGACAAAACCGGCGCCCGTCGCGCGCTCGCCGTCCGAGTCGACCGTCGCCGTAAAGACGACCGACCCGTCGACACCGTGATAGCGAACCTTATACGGCGCGATCTTGTACACCGCGGTGTAGGTCACGCTCTCAAAGGGCTCGCTGCCCTCGAGGGGATACTTCTCGTCATCGGTCAACAGGGTGTATTTGCCATCGGGTTCATAGTCGCGCGACCAGCCGACAAAGTCGTACTTGGTGCCGTCAATGCCCACAACCTCCTCGACAGCCTTGACCTCAAGAGAAATCTGGTCGCCGGAATCAGTTCGGCCGAGGCTACGGACAAGATCGGGATTCGCAAGATTGGTGTCGATGTTCGATCGAACGGTAACCAGGCTGGGACGGTAGACCGGGTACAGCTCCATGGGGGCCTTGACCACGGTAGAAGCACTCACCATACGGATGCCCTCCGACCAAGCGACATAGCCCTTGCCAGGTGCCGGCTGGGCTTCCGTCCAGCCCACGAAGACGTTGAACTTACCTGTATCCCCATCGATAGTGCGGACGTCATAAGTAGGCTTCGGGATGCCGCCATCAAGGTTGCCGAGCATATCGCCTTGCTGAGCAACTTTGCCATCCACATCTTTGGCATTGAGATGGTACACGACCGCCAACGGCGAATAGTACGCCACAAATGTATAGGCCCCGCCGGGTTCCACCTGATAGGAATACGAGTTATCGCCGTTAGGTTCGAGCTTTTTAACTTCGCCATTCGGAAGCTCGATCTCAACCTTCTGCAACTTATACAGCTCACCGCCTGCTTTATAAACCGGCGTCGTGACGTCAGGGGTCACCGTTGCCGTAGCAGGGTCGGTGCCCGCGTTGATAACGGGATCGATGTCGTACCTAGGCACAGTGACCTTGTCCGTGCCATCAAAACCTGCGCGGTGCAGGTTTGTGGTGTAGTTGACGTCGTACTTTGCGTAGACGGGATAGGCATCCTGACACTTGGTAACCTTGGAGTTATCCGTCGCCAAGTATGGCGCCGCCTTTTCCGGATCGCTCGTCACATAGGGGTCGTTGTCGACATCATAGATATATTTCCAGACAGCAGATCCCTTCTGGACCTCGGCCGTAGAAATCCAGCCCAGGAACTTATAGCCCGGCACCGCCATCTCAGCATCGGTCGGGGAAGCTTCGAGGGTCAGGGGGCTCTCATACGATCCCTTCTCACCATCTTCTGGCTTTTCGGCCACTTTAACCGACTTATTAACATGCGGGTAGTAATACGTGAACGTCGGATCCGCCCCGTTCACCTTGGCCTGCAGCAAGTTACTCTCATAGCGCCGCGTGGCAGTCCTCACGACATTATCGCCCTTGTTGTAGAAATTAACGTCCGTGGTAATCATCGCGCGAACGTAGTACTTCTTATCTGTACGCACCATGCTCTCGATGGGATTTTTCACATATGTCCAATATTCACCATCGCGCTCAAGCGTCCAGAAATTCAGGCGATAGCGATCATTCACCAGTTTGACCGTTACGTTCAGCGAAGCCGAAGTCCAAGTATCGCTTAGCGTTGCAGCGCCTGGAAAATCGGTATCGGCATAGAGGTTTTTCAGAGTATCGGCTCCCTTATCGTTTTTAACGTTGTGCGAGTACGCATTAAGGGGACTCACGACAAGGGTATTCGCCGTGAAGCGCGTGCCACACGTTTCGTCATACCTACCCTTTATACCGTGGTCAACATGCTCCGGACCCCAGTGGACGACGTTTTCACGCACGAAGGTACTACCGACGTTTTCCTCAAAGGGCGTTTGATAGCGATTCCAAACGGAACAAAGTAGCTTGCTGTCCGTAAACTCATGGTTGGTATAAGCCCGAACGTAATAATCCACTCGGTACTCAAAGCGGGCGATGTAGGTATGCGGCGCGGTTAAATCGACATCTGCGGGGAGCGTATAGCTGGGATCGCGGCTTACGCGCACCTCCACCTCGGACCCATCCGCATTTTGCTTGTTTTCATACCAGCCCAGGAAGCGATAGCCCTTGGGCAGCTCGCCGTCCTCGGATATAGCTTTGCCGGATACGTCGAGCACCTGCACGGTATACGCGCTTGTGCCATCTTCTGCAGTCTCAACCTTAACGTGAGTTTTGCCCACGTCTGCGCGCTGGGTTACATCATTGAGCGTATCCTGCTCATTGCCCTCGAACTCCGTCATGATGTGCGACACGTAGTCGCTGTACACGGGATAGAAATCGGTGGGGCCGACCACGGCAATCTCGCTGCCCACGGGATAGAATGCTCCCTTGTTTTTCAGATCAGCCAGCCGATCTGAGGTAATGGCAGCATAGGCGCCATTCATGCTCTTATCGTCGTTCGGCTGCGTGGTCCAGCCGATAAACGTCGCGGTTGGCGACAAGCTGCCGCGATCCGCTGGGGCAGCAGGCGTCAGGCCGACGCCATAGCGGTACCAGTCCGTGGACCGATCGTGTGCCTTGCCGTCTTTCCAATTGATTGTCTTGCCCTCAACGTTATAGAACAGTACCTGCGCCTCGTACGAAGCGATAAACAGGTCATTGCCCTTGAAGCCATATTTCTTGTCGATGCCAGTAGCATTGTTCGCGATGTAGGTCGACTCCCTATCATGGTTTACGTTTTCCTCGACCTGTTTGCCAGCCTTTGCCGCAGCACCATCGGTCTTGCCGTCAAACCAGCTGTTGTCATGATCGATGCGGTTCACGTGAACCCCGGGCTCACGGAACCAGCCCATGAAGCGATAGCCTTCATTTGCGTTGGTCAGACCAGCAGGCTTGTCAGATGTAGTCTGCTTGAAGGTCACCGAAGTATCGCCCGCGGCAAGGCCCTGGGCCGTTCCAGCCAGCACAGCGCTCACCGCAAAGGTATACGGATCACTAGTAGACTGGTCTTTGCCCAACATGGTTGCCAGAACGATTGCCGTACCCGCGCCGGGGAAGTCGGTCGTCGCCTTAACGCTCTGGCCATGCACGGGGATATTCAGCTTGTAATCCATCGCCCACTCATTGGTGTGCTGGCCACCCAGGGCATCGTCGTTGGCGGTCGAGCGCCTGGTGCCGGCACAGAAATCGTAGTCGTGCTCTTCCCACAGCTCACGCGTGGTGTAGCGCTCGTCGTCCCACGGACCGTAGCTGTCGCCCTTGGTGGTACCGTCGCCGCCAAACGAAGGGATCTTTTTCTTAGCCGCGGTACCCTGGCTGCTGCCGTTTAGGCTCACGCTCGGCTTAAAGTAGCACTCGGTGACCGTGGCGTCACCCTTGTTGGCGCGCGCAGCAATACCGCCCAGGTTCACGTCGTTTTGGATGATGGGAATCACGGCGATGGGGTTGTACTGGCGCGAGCTCAAATCGCCGGCGAAATGGCTGCGAGTGATTTCATTACCGCTCTTAGACAAGATGCGGCCCGCAAGACCGCCCGTCCAGGCGCGCGTTACGGAGACAACGCCCACGTACGACGCGGCATAGCTATAGCATTTCGCCGTTGAAAAGCAGTCGATGACTTTAGCGCCTTCCGCCATGCAACCGACGAAGCCCGAAGCGTACACGTTGTTGCCGCCCAGGGCGCCGATGGCCACATCGTACTTATTGGTAACGTCGGTCATGTCCATCGAGGAGCCATCCTCGCTTCGCGTGGGCGTGACGCGGCAGTACTCGATGGTCGAGTTCTTAACGTAGCCGGCAAACGCCGCCATATACAGGCCCTCGCCGCCGATCGCCTGCACACCTGCAGTGGTGTTATGAACGGCTCGACCGCCGCGCACCTCGCAGTTGTACAGGTTGCAGCCCTCCAGCTCGCCTGCGATCATGCCGCCTTCGAAACCAGCGTTCGTGATAACGTTAAGCATGTTGTTGGCGCACGTAACGTGCAGGGTGCTCTCCATGACCATGACGTTTTCGAAGCTGGTGTTGACGGCCTTGCCCACGATGATGCCGCCGCGGAAGTCCGCCCAGATGTTGGCGTCCTCGACAAGGAAGTTCTTGATGGTGGCGCCGTCGGTCTCGGCAAAGAAGCCCGTGTCACGCTCGGGGTCCAAGACCTTATTCTCGTAGTTCAGGCCCTTCACGGTATGGTTTTGACCGTCAAAGACGCCCTTAAAGGGATGTTCTTTGTTGCCAAAGGAGAGGTGCTTGACCGTATCCGCAACAATGGCGTTCATATCATCATCGTTAAGAACGATATCGTTCTCGAGATAGACGCGCCACTGCGACGTGTCGCGGTGTGGCGACCGCGGGACGCACGCCAGGAAGTCGTGGGG
>DBEWTR010000206.1:0-1860 GCA_048205775.1 Collinsella sp.
ATGGAGCAGGCCTATGCCCTCCATCCCCTTTTTGTATAGAAGGAGTTCGTATGTTCGCGAAGGATCGCGAAGCAATGCGCCTGACGCCGGCGGAGGTCAGGCTGATTCTTATTGAGTCCCTGCAGTGGTGCGCCAACAACGCGGTCTACTTTTTGGGGCTTATCGGTGCGGCCGCGTATGATCTGGCCGGCACGGCCTTTTTGGTTGCCGCCATTACGCTCGTGCGCAATCTTATGACGTCGGCGGGCAATATGGTGTCGGGTTCGGTCATCGATCGCTTTGGACCGCGCCGGACGTCATTTGTGACGTGCGTGATTACGGCTGTGCTATCGCTTGGCGTGGGGTTGGCGCCGCTGTCTGTCCCCGGGCTTGTGTTTGCCGCGTGCGTCTTGGGGCTTGCGGGCGGCTTTATCAACACCTGCACGCATGCGTTTCCGGGATACCTGGAGTCGACCACCGAGGGCCGTACCCGCGTGAACGGTCTCATGGTGTTCTACAGCAATATCGCCTATACCGCTGGCCCGCTGCTCGGCGGTGCCATCGTGAGCTGTTTTGCCACGCAATCGGTCTACCTGCTCATGGCGGGCATGATGGGTGTGGCGGCCGTGCTCTCCTTGGGCTGTCACGAGTGCGTTGTTCCCGCAAAAGGGGAAAAGCCGAAGGGCGGTATTCTGGGCGGCATGGCCGAGGGTGCGCGACTTACGTTTCGCGATCACGACTTGCGCCTCATCTTTATCTCGGGCTTTTTGGGTTTCTTTGCGTTTGGCGCGTTCGATTCGCTGGAGTCGTTGTTCTACCGCGATGTGCTCAACGTGGATATCGTCTGGCTGGGCTGGCTGTCCTCGGTCGTGGGCCTCACTTCCTCGGTGGGCGCGTTCATCCTGACCAAGCTTTCTGCTCGCCATGTCAACCTGCGATTGCTGCTCGGCGCGCTCATGGCCGTGGGCATTGGGTCCATGGTGTACGTGGGCACCGATATGCTGGGGGTCGCGATTATCGGTCAGGCGATTAACGGTCTGGCCTGGGGGTTCCTGGAGCCGCTGCAGATGATCTTGATTCAGGAGCGCGCCGACATCAAATACCTGGGGCGCATTACCGGCTTTGTGCGTTTTGGCCTGATGAGCGCCGGCGTGCTGCCGCTGCTGGCGGCTCCGTTTTTGGCGGAGGCTTTGGGCGTCCAGACGGTACTGTTTGGGGCATCGACCATTATTGCGCTGGTAGGAACGCTGTTCTTTGTCACACAAGGGAGGCGCCAGAGGCGTTAGCTATACATTCAATTCTAATTTAATACCACTCACCAGAGAATTTCGACCGTTCACCGAGGATTGGAGCAGATTGATAAGTGGTATTAAAAACACATTAGGTGTATGTCTATAATTGGTATCGAAAAGAAACGCGATGTATAGAGTTGCGTGCAGGACAGAAAGGAAAAGCCATGAAGGAAACCGAGAAGATCGAGATCATGCACTTTAGCCAGGAGGGCTACGTCGAGGACGGCAAGAACGTTTACGAGACCGGCAAGAAGATGACCGCGCTCGCCGACAAGGTCGCCGACGAGGGCTACGACGCCGTGTTCCTGATGGGCGTCGGCGGCACCTGGGACGAGCTCATGCAGCTCGAGTACCTCATGAACAAGTTCGGCGACCGCGACCTCGAGGTCTACCTGATCCACGCCGCCGAGTGGAACGTCATGGGCCACAAGCGCATGACCGAGAAGTCCGTCGTGCTCACCGCCTCCGAGTCCGGCACCACCCCCGAGGTCCTCGAGGCCGTCAAGAAGATGAAGGGCATGGGCGTGCGCGTCTACGCCATGACCAAGCCCGAGGGCCCCATCGGCCAGGCTGTGGGTGCCGAGAACTG
>DBEWTR010000345.1:0-4553 GCA_048205775.1 Collinsella sp.
CCTCTCCCCTCTTGCAGCAATACCTCGATGAGCTCAACCGCATCATCCATGCCAACTAACTGTCGGAAGACGGGGTAGAAATCATAGATTGCTAGCCCCCGGCGGGCATGGCGCTACAATGGTCACTCGCACGAAACGTACCCAACGAAAGGAACCATGTGAAGGTCATCATCTATACCGACGGCTCGGCCCGATCAAATCCGGGACGCGGCGGCTACGGCGCCGTGCTCAAATACACCAACCCCGCCGGCAAGACCTTTACCTCCGAGCTTTCGCGCGGTTACGCCAAGACCACCAACAACCGCATGGAGCTCATGGCGGTCATCGTAGCACTCGAGGCGCTCAACCGCCCCTGCGAGGTCGAGGTCCATTCCGATTCGCAGTACGTCGTCAACGCCTTTAACAAGCACTGGATCGACGGCTGGAAAAAGCGCGGATGGAAAACCGCCAACAAGCAGCCCGTCAAGAACCGCGACCTATGGGAGCGCCTGCTTGCCGCAAAGAGTAAGCATAAGGTGGAGTTCATCTGGGTTAAGGGCCACGCCGGCCATGAGCTCAACGAGCGCTGCGACGAGCTTGCCACCACGGCGGCCGACGGCAGCAACCTCGATATCGACGCCGGCTTTAACGAGAGCGACCTGTAACGGCGTTTTCGCACGCTATTTCCTGTCCCCTCGCGCTACACTCATCCTGTAAACCGAACGGCACGAGGGGGATACATGCTGCGTATAGCGACCATCGGCACATCCATGATTACCGACGACTTTATCCAGGTCGTCAACGCCAGCGACCAAGCTGCGTTTGTGGGCACGCTCTCGCGCGATGCAGATCGCGGCGCCGCCTTCACCGCTAAGCATGGTGGCGAGCGTAACTTCACCGCGCTTGACGAGCTTGCGTCCGCTGCCGACGTCGACGCCGTCTACATCGGCAGCCCCAATGCGCTCCACTACGAGCAGGCGCTCGCCTGCATCGCCGGTGGCAAGCACGTCATCGTCGAGAAGCCCTTCTGCGCCACCGAGGCGCAGGCGCTCGAGGTCTTTCGCGCAGCCGAGGCGGCGGGCGTCGTAGCCCTCGAGGCCATGCGCCCGCTCCCTGACCCCGCTTTCCACGCCATCGAGGACGCCCTGAGTGAGATTGCGCCCATCCGCCGCGCCTCATTGCGCTTTGGCAAATATTCCTCGCGCTACAACGAGATTCTCGCGGGACGCGCCACCAATATCTTCGACTGCAATATGGCATCGGGTTCCCTCATGGATATTGGCGTCTACACCGTCGAGCCCATGGTCGAGATTTTCGGCATGCCCTCCGGCCTTACGAGCATGACTACTCTGCTCGACCCCACCACGCGACAGCTCACGCACGGCCCCATCGACGGCTGCGGTTCCATCCTCGCCAGCTACGGCGGTGGCCGTATCTCCGTCGAGCTCGCGCACTCCAAAATTACGAATGACCTGCTGTCCTCGCAGATCGAAGGCGAGCGTGGCACTATCCAGATCGACCATCTGTCCACGCCCCGCAACGTCCGCATCGACTATCGCGGCGATGTCGTACGCGGCTCGGCGACCGAGGCACCACGCGAACAGGGCGACAACAGCCTTGTGCTCGACCTGCCCAAATCGAGCAACACTATGGAATACGAACTCACAGACTTTATCACCGCCATCGGCGGCAACGATAACGTTAAGGAAGAGATTTGGGAGACCCCGGCGGGACGCCACGAGCTTGGCCACTACCGCGATGTCACGCTCGTCTCACTGCGCATCATGGATGCCGTGCGCCAGCAGGCCGGCATTACCTTCCCGGCCGACGCAGGCAAGCAGGCATAGCGATGGGTCTCTTCGATACGTTCTTCTCCAGCGTCACCGGCGGCAGTCGAGAACCCCAAAAACCATCAAACGTCGAGCTCGAGCTGCGCCGCAGACTTACTGTGCTCGCAAGCGACGAGGCCACTCAAGACACTCCCCTGCGCTATTTCCTGCGCTGGGCGGGGCAAGTCCAAGGCGTTGGTTTTCGCTTTACCACCACCAACCTCGCGCAGGCACGCTCCCTCACCGGCTGGGTGCGTAATATGGAAGACGGCTCAGTCGAGATGGAGATACAGGGAGCTCCGGCAAACATCCTATCTCATCTCGAGGCGCTTCATGCCTCCTACGAGCGCATGGGAACGCGTTTTCGCCTCGTAGACGCCCAGGCCCGAGCCCCACTTGCTAATGAAGACGGTTTCACTCCTCATTATTAGTATTGTGTGCTAAATACGGTATCATTTACCTACGACCGTTAATAGAAAAGAGGCGAGGCGCATGGCGGTGCAAAGAAGGAATACCAGGCAGCGAAAGCTGGTTCTTGACGCCGTGCGCCAAAGCTATAACCATCCCACCGCCGACGAAATCTACAACGTCGTGCGCGCGCAGGATGACAAGATCAGCCGCGGTACGGTCTACCGAAATCTCAATCTCTTGGCCGACGCCGGCGAGATCCTCTCCATCAAGACGCCGGGCGGCAGCCGCTTCGATCGCACGATCGAGCCGCATGCGCATATCATCTGCACCTCGTGCAGCCGCGTCATCGACATACCGCTCCCCTTCGATACCCAGCTCGACGCCAAGGCGTCCGAGCAAATCGGCTGGCACGTCACGTCGCACTACACCATCTTCGAGGGTCTCTGCCCCGACTGCCGGTAGCCCTTAGTGGCATGCCCGCAAATCTACTTGCCCATCCGCTACAGCAAACAGCACATTTCTAGGCATGTCCCGGAAACCTACTCGGCGAGCAGGCGGCGCAGTTCTTCTTCGACCGTGCGCACGTAGCGGACGCGGTCGTTAATGCCACGCATAGAGGGGTTGCAGCTCTCCATCAGATAGGGATGGCCCACGACGTTGAGCATGTCGCGATCGTTCTCATTGTCGCCAAACGCCATCATCTCATCGGGCGAAATACCCAGGGCACGACCGTAATCGGCAAGCGCGGAGCCCTTGCCCGAACCGAAACCGATAAAGTCCGTCCATTCGGTTCCCGACGTCATCACGTCGACACGGTCGCCAAAGAGGCGCTCAAAATGCTCCAGCGCGGCCGGCTGATCCACCTCGGGCGTCTGGAAGGCAATCTTAATGACGTCCTCGTCGATGTCCTTGGGACGGTCGACCACCGCCACATCGCAGTGGACCTCATAGCGCAAATGGTCGACGAACGCATCGTTGCCGCCCATGGTGTAGAGGTGCCCCTCGCACGAAAGGGTCACGTCGGCATGGGGATACGCAACCACGGCATTCGCGATATCCATAGCAAGGCTGCGCTCCATGGAACGCTTGACAACGGCACGTCCCTCGCTCATCACCAGGGCTCCGTTTTCGCATACATAGGCGAGCTCATCGGCCACCGGGGCAAACAGGTGGCGCAAGCTCGCATATTGACGGCCGCTCGCCGGCATAAACACGATACCGCGACGATGCAGCTCATCGATAAGCTCAAAGGCCTCGGAACGCGGCTCGCGCTCCCCCGGATGCAGCAACGTGCCGTCCAAATCGCATGCAATCAGCTTGATTCCCTCAAGACCCATATGCTTTCCCCCAAAGCACCTCATCAACAGTAAGACGGACTTTGAATAGTTGCCTCTCAAAGTCCGTCTTACTCATACGCACGTTAACCGCGCGCCTTCTTTACGATCGTAAAGTCGGGAGCCATGCTCACGACGACCTCCGCCGCACTCGACGCAAAGCGCCGGCTGGCATCGAGCTCGCGCGTGACCACTGAGAGTCGAACACCCTCGACACCCCGGAGCATGCGGCCCAAAACAGGCTGCACCGGCGTATACATGCGCACGGTATGCTCGTCCGAGTCGCCTCGGAAGAGCGGCGCATGCATGTTGCCGATCTCCCAGCACGCATGCGCGAGTGCAATCGGATCCATGCGGTCGACTTCGACCAAATAAACCTCGGCGCTGCGCAGGCGCACGACAACCGCCACGGACACCACGCCCGAACGGTCGATGGCGAGCACGTCGCCGTCGACAAGACGACCGCCGTCGGCAGTATCCAGCCGAACATCGACCGTGCGCCCCAGCTCCGTCACGCCCACAAACGCGCATACATCAGCCTGGTCCCAATCGAGCAGCAGATCGTCAACTTCAAAGACGCCGCCCAGCTTCCGGCGAAGCAGAAGTTCATAGGACGGATCGTTGAGATTTCCCAAGCATGTCGTCGAAACCAAGCGCTCAGGCATGCTCTAACCCTCGACCTCGACGAGCTCGATATCAAAGTTGAGGTCCTTGCCGGCAAGCTCGTGGTTGGCATCGAGCGTCACAGCCTCGGGCGTCACGTCAATGACGACGGCGGGGACAGGCATGCCGCTCGGCGTGGACAGGAAGAGCTTCATGCCCTTCTCGATCTGCTCGATGTTGGGAACCTGCTCGGCCGGGAAGGTAATAACCATCTCGGGATTGTGCTCGCCGTAGGCATCGGCAGCAGGAATGTGCACGGTCTTCTTCTCGCCCACCTGCATGTCGACAACAGCGGCGTCGAAGCCCTTGATCATCTGGCCGGCGCCACAGGTGAACT
>DBEWTR010000347.1:0-3704 GCA_048205775.1 Collinsella sp.
TCCCGCTGGGGGCACCATTTGAATTGAAGAGCCCGTTACCCTCGCGGTAGCGGGCTTTTTGCTATCCATGTGCCGGGATTCGAACCCGGCAGGGTGCGGACCCCGGCATCATCGCAAAGCCAGCGGGTAAAAAATGGCAAATATGAGTACTGTTACCATTTTAGTTACAGCGATTTCATGCCTTCAGAAGGCGATTTAGCCGTCAGGCGTCCTACGGCGGAAAAATTGCAGACGTTTATCGGCTAAGTACTTGGACATATGTTGCGTAATACTGCATATTTTGTAAAAAGATAATGCTACAGGACTTGTGACAGTACTCATATTTGACGTTTTTTGCCCACGACCCCTTATTACGTGGGCGAATCAGTTGCAAAACGGACTCCTAAACGTCCTTCGCAAACAAAAACCGGGGCCCACATGATGCGGACCCCGGCTCAATACCGTGACGATATGTCAGTTACGCTCTACACGTAGAACAGGATGTCGTCGTAGGTCGGAACCGGCCAGTAGTCGGCGGCCACGATCTCCTCCATTGCGTCCACGGCGGCACGCAGCGCATCCATAGCGGGAACGACCTCGTGCGCGTACACGTTGGCCTGCTCCTGGCCATCGAGAGCCTCGGCCTTCTGATGCACGACGTCGAGCGCCTTGATGGAGTCGTTGATGGCAGTGATACCGTTGCAGAGCTTGTTGAGCGTGTTCTGCTCGCACTGCATGGCGGCCTCAGCACCGGCGGCACGAATAGTCTCAAGGCCCTTAGCGACCTTGGTGGCATAGGCGGTAATGACCGGGCGATAGGTACGACGCGCCTCGCGAACCATCGTGGTGGCCTCGATGTTCATGAGCTTGTTGTACTTCTCGAGCTTGCAATCGTAGCGGCACTGGGCCTCGGCCTTGGTCAGGACGCCCGTCTCCTCAAAGAGCGCAATGGCCTTATCGGAAACAAAGGCGGGCAGGGCGTCGGCCGTGGTCTTGTTGTTGGCAAGGCCGCGCTTCTCGGCCTCGACGGGCCACTCATCGGAGTAGCCGTCACCGGAGAACAGGATGCGCTGGTGATCGGTCAGCACCTTCTTGCAGTACTCGAGCGCGGCATCCTGGAACTCATCCTCGGGCGTACCCTCAAGCGCGTCGGCGAAGGACTTGAGCGACTTGGCCACGGCGGCATCGAGCACCAGGTTGGAGTCGGAGACGTTCTGCTCGGAGCCGCAGGCACGGAACTCGAACTTGTTGCCGGTGAAGGCGAACGGGGAGGTGCGGTTGCGGTCGGTGTTGTCCTGCATCAGCTTGGGCAGAGTATCGGCGCCCAAGTCGAGCACGCCGCGCGTGGCATGGACGGAAGCCTTGCCATCGATGATCTTCTCGACGACCTCGGTAAGCTGGTCGCCCAGGAAGATGGACATAATCGCCGGAGGAGCCTCGTTGGCGCCCAGACGATGGTCGTTACCGGCCGAGGCAACGGAGGCACGCAGGAGCTCCTGATAGTTATCGACGGCCTCGATCACCGCGGTGAGGAAGACGATGAACTGCAGGTTGTCGAGCGGGGTGTCGCCCGGATCGAGCAGATTCTCGGACTCGGTGCCAAGCGACCAGTTGTTGTGCTTGCCCGAACCATTGATGCCCTCAAAGGGCTTCTCGTGCAGCAGACAGACCAAGTCGTGGCGGGAGGCGATGAGCTTCATCTTCTCCATCATGACCAGATTCTGGTCGATGGCCTCGTTGACTTCGCCATAGACGGGGGCAAGCTCATGCTGGCAGGGAGCAACCTCGTTGTGCTTGGTCTTGGCGGGAATGCCAAGCGCCCACAGCTCATCGTCCAGATCCTTCATATAGGCCGAGACGGTGGGGCGGATAGCGCCAAAGTAGTGCTCCTCGAGCTCCTGGCCCTTGCAGGGAGCGGCGCCAAAGAGGGTGCGGCCGGTAATGACCAGGTCCTTGCGCTTGCGGTAAGCGTCCTTCTTGATCAGGAAGTACTCCTGCTCGTCACCCACGGAAGGAACGACCTTCTTGGGGGTCTTACCGAACAGCGCCAAAACGCGCTTAGACTCACGCGAGAGCGCGGTCATGGAACGCAGCAGCGGGGTCTTCTTGTCCAGGGCCTCGCCCGTGTAGGAGCAGAAAGCCGTGGGGATGCACAGGACATCGTCCTTGATAAAGGCGGGGCTAGTGGGGTCCCAAGCGGTGTAGCCACGGGCCTCGAAGGTAGCACGCAGGCCGCCGTTGGGGAAGCTCGAGGCATCGGGCTCGCCCTGGATAAGGTTCTTGCCCGTAAACTTGGTAATGGCGGTGCCGTCGTGGTTGGGCTCCAGGAAGCTGTCGTGCTTCTCGGAAGTAATGCCCGAAAGCGGCTGGAACCAGTGCGCATAGTGCGTCGCACCCTTGGAGATGGCCCAGACCTTCATGGCATGGGCAACGGCGTTGGCCACATCCAGGTCGAGCGGCTCACCGCCCTCGAGGGTTGCAGCAAGGCGCTTCCAAATGTCCTTGGGGAGGTAGTCCTTCATGACTTCCTCAGAGAACACCATGGTCCCGAAGCGGTCAGTAAGTTCGGCCATACGGAACTCCCTTCGTATCGGCACCGCGTGAGAAGCGGTGTTGATTACTAACGAACGAGCCATAGCTTAGACTCGCCGTGTTTCCGCGACATTACCGTTATGTTGCTGTCGCGAAACCAATCAATGAGGTTACCCTATCGAGGCGGCGTTGCCACCCTCAACAGCCAATCAACTGCATAAATTGCAGACCTCTCCCCATGGTTTAAGGGTAGACAATTTGGGATGGAGCTCTATTAACTGGTATTTTGCATCAGATACCAGTCTTTATAGTCCGTGCCTAGATTAGCCGCTCTGTTATAGAGAAAGCCGATAGCAAGGCATCTTTGATTGGTATCCCCGAATAACGAGTGAAACTCCACCGTGACACAGTGGTGCTGTAGAATCCTTACAGCACATCACACTATTACGTATCTAGAGGAGCACGATATGCGCGTCGACGAGGTTTTTAAGCAGGCAGCATCCCAGGGCACCGCGCCCGTTTCGTTTGAGATGTTCCCGCCCAAGGGCGAGCTCACCCTCGACACGGCTCGCGAAGTGGCAGGCAATCTGTGCAAGCTTTCGCCGAGCTTTGTCTCGGTCACCTGCTCGGCCGGCGGCTCGGGCAACGGCGCCACCACCGCCCCCATCGCGCATATGATTTCGAGCGAATTCGACACGCCCTCTGTGGCACACCTCACCTGCGTGGGCCGCACCCACGCCGACATCGCCGCCAAGATCGACGAGTATCGCACCGCCGGCGTTGAAAACATTCTGGCCCTGCGTGGCGATCTCCCTGCCGGCGCGACCGAGGACGACAAGCCCGCCTCCGACTACGCCTACGCCCGTGACCTCATCCCCGAGCTCGTCGACGCCGGCTTTTGCGTGGGCGCCGCAGCCTACCCCGAGGGCCACATTGCCTGTGAGGATCTCAACCTCTCGGTCGAACACCTCAAGCAAAAGCAGGACGCCGGCGCGAGCTTCTTTGTGACGCAGCTCTTCTTTGATAACGAGTGCTTCTACCGTTTTCGCGAGCTTGCCGACAAGGCCGGCATCACCGTGCCCATTACCGCGGGCATCATGCCGTTTATGGGCAAGTCGCAGATCAGCCGCATGGTCTTTATGTGCGGCGCGTCGCTGCCCTCCCCCGTCATCAAGATTCTCGCCAAGTACGAG
>DBEWTR010000349.1:0-3367 GCA_048205775.1 Collinsella sp.
TTTGACCCGAGGTCGTTGACCAGCCATCACGGTTATAGGCATTAAGATGACCCAGGTAGAAACCGTACTCGGGCAGCAGCACCGGATTGCCGGTCACCTTGTAGTAGTCCTGCAGCATCTCGGTTGCCACGTTCGAGGCGCCCTCGTTGGTCGCCACGAAGTAATAGGCATCAAACTCATTCTCGCTGTGCAAAGTCGTGACCGTCGATGAGTCCGTGGAACCGAAGTCGTAGGAACCCTCTGCAAACGTGTTTCGGAGCACGCCGTAGCCGTCGCTCGTCCAATAGAACGGGTTGGGCGAGGCAACGCCGCCATCGGTCCAGTTGTTAGTGTTGGAGATGGCGATGGTCTGGTTGGTGTGCAGGAAGCGGCCGTTCTGGGTGCCGCCGCCAAAGAAGTTCTCGGACTTCTCCTTGGCGAGCGTCTGGACGGTACCCTTCTTATCAAGGTCGAGGGGCGCAGACTCAGAAACCACGCCACGGTCGCCTGACTTGATACTCATCTTGCCAGTCGCCTTGTCCAGGATCACGGTCGCCTTTCCGCCGGTGATCTCGATAGTGTCGCCCTTGTCGGCAACCGTCGCACTCGGCTTGCTGTAGGTGTCCGAGGTATCGGGCTGAGCCTGGATCTTAGCCGTGTGGGACTTACTGCGCGGCGTGGCGTACTCGGAAAACTCACCCTTGGGGTCGACGTTATAACGGAAAATACCGTCCTCGAGGAACGTAATACGGCCCTTGATGCCGTCAGCGAAATCGATGTCGACGACGTTCGAGGCAGACTGAGACACGGTCGCTGAGTCGACACCCTTGAGTGGCGTGGCAATCGCCTGCTGGGGATTGGCAAACACAAGCGTCGCTGCAGTGGCAACGAGGACCGCGCTTCCCTTCACCCACCGTTTCGTAAAAATGGAATTCCTACACACCTGGACTCCTTCCCTCCGACATGCGGAAGTGTCGCGGACGCACGCCCTGCAGTATGGCGCACGCATCAAACGGGAGGGGTGTTCGGTACATTCCGTGCAGTGGGCCCACCCGTTACCAAGTGGTCAACTGGTAGTAACCAGATATCCACCTATCAGGTTGAATCAGCATACAGGAGCAGTTGCGCAACCAAGTTCGGAATTCTCCCAGTGGTATTAAAATGAGCGTCAATGGCAAAGTGGGCTTAATAAGCCACACCAATTGGTTCTTCTCCCAAATATCAATTAAGCAAAAATGTACTGTTTATCTGGTATTACACAGACCATACCTTTCCCTCGGGAACTGGACTTCGCGAAGTTTCCCGAAGAAAAGGCTCAGCCGCCACCCTGCGACCTACCGGGGATTGCTATGACATACGTTGGCTGATTTGGTTTGAATAGAAAGGTTGACAGAGGGTGGTGGGCAGTTAGTTCAGATTTGTATTTTTTTGGCAGTGGCTTTTGCTTAATCATCTCGGTTTTTGAGTCACTGGGACCCAGCGATAAGCCTTTTCCGCCCTTGAGTAAGCATATCTGCCTCATTAGGAAAGCGAAAACAGTTCAATTGAGCCTAAATTAACCGACTTCTGCTCTTTGAGAAATACAAATCTGAACTAACTGTCCAAAGACATATCTCTCCCTTGGTAAAAGGCCTTCATATGATTGCAATTCACCTGAAGGCCCCATACAAAATGTGGGCTCTGTCGTCCGAATGAACGACAGAGCCCACACTCATTTTCTGTTCAGCCCCAATCATCGCGCAAAGCCCCTTCGGCAGCACGCGGTGAAGCCAAGTCACCGCAGGCCGGGGCGGGAGGCGGACCTTTCTCTCGGAAAACTTCGCGAAGCCCAGTTTCCGAGAGAAAGTGTCCGGCTGCCGCCCCGGCCGACCAGGTCACATTACACCGTGTGCTGCGGCAGGTCCTGCAGGGCGATGACGTCCATGCCCATGTCGTTGGCGCTGCCGTGACCCTGCTGGTCCTCGCGCACGGCCTCGATGGCACTCACGTATGTGTTGGCCGCGGACATCGCCGTCACGCAGGTCACGCCGCGGCGCACTGCCTCGGTACGCAACAGATAGCCGTCGCCACGCGAACCCGGGCCGTACGGCGTGTTGATGATTACCGCGATCTTGCTATCGGCGATGAGGTCGCCGATGTTGGGGCGCTCGCCGTCGTGCGGGCCGCTAATCTTCTCCACGACCTCGCACGTCACGTTGCCGCCACGCAGCACGCGCGCCGTACCCTCGGTGGAGCAGATATCAAAGCCCAGGTAGCGAAGGATACGCGCAACCGAAAGGATATGACGCTTGTCGCGGTCGCACACGCTAATGAACACCTTGCCGCAGCTCGGATCGGGCAGCTTGTAGTCAATCGCCAGCTGCGTCTTGGCATATGCCTCGGGATAGCTCTTGGCGATACCCATGACCTCGCCCGTCGACTTCATCTCGGGCCCCAGGATAACGTCGGCTCCCGGGAAACGGCCCCAGGGCATAACGGCTTCCTTCATGCAGAACCAGTCCAGCTGACGCTCGTCGCTCGGCAGCCCCAGGCTCGCGATGGAATCGCCCGCCATGATACGCGCCGCGCACTTGGCCAGCGGCACGCCGGTGGCCTTGGAGATGAACGGCACGGTACGGCTGGCACGCGGGTTGGCCTCGATCACGTAAACGGTCTCGCCCTTGATGGCATACTGCACGTTGACCAGACCGCGGACTCCCAGCGCCATCGCGATGCGGCGCGTGGTCTCGCGAAGCTTCGCCTGCAGGCTCTCGCTAAAGCTAAACGGCGGAATGCAGGTCGCAGAGTCACCGGAGTGAATACCGGCCTCCTCGATATGCTCCAGGATACCGCCGATATAGACCTCCTCGCCGTCGCACAGGGCGTCGACGTCGGACTCAATCGCACCCTCCAGGAAGCGATCGAGGTACACCGGGTAGTCGGGGCTAATGCGCGCAGCCTCGGCCATGTAATCGCGCAGATGCTCGGCATCGTAAGCGATCATCATGCCGCGGCCACCCAACACATAGCTCGGACGTACCAACAGCGGGTAGCCAATGTGCGCGGCGACGGCCTCGGCCTCCTCAAACGAGGTGGCCTGGCCCGCCGGCGGGTACATAATGCCCAGCTTGTCGAGCAGGGCGGCAAAACGCTCGCGGTCCTCGGCAAAATCGATGGCGTCGGGCTTGGTACCCATGATGTTCACGCCGCTCTCCTCGAGCATACGTGCCAGCTTAAGCGGGGTCTGGCCGCCGAGCGTCACCACGACGCCGTCGGGGCGCTCGACATCGATAACGTCCATGACGTCCTCGTAGGTAAGCGGCTCAAAGTACAGACGGTCGGACGTGTCATAGTCGGTCGAGACGGTCTCGGGATTGCAGTTGACCATGATGGTCTCAAAACCGCGGGC
>DBEWTR010000002.1:0-4592 GCA_048205775.1 Collinsella sp.
GCGCCATGCTGCTTTCCGACAACTCCGAGTACGCCGCAAGCACCTCGACGCAGTACCAGTACATGTTCGGTGAGAACTTCCTGGTGGCACCGGTGTATCAGGATACGCAGGCAGATGAGAACGGCAACGATGTCCGCAACGGTATCTACCTGCCCAACTACGGTACCGACGAGAATCCCACCATCTGGATTGACTACTTCTCGGGCAAGCAGTACCGCGGCGGTCAGGTCCTCAACAACTACGAGGCTCCGCTTTGGAAGCTGCCACTCTTTGTTAAGGCCAACGCCATCGTGCCGATGTACGCCGAGAACAACAACCCCGAGGCTGTGACCGAGACCAACACCAAGGGCACCAATCGCAGCCAGCGTATCGTCGAGTTCTTCGCCACCGAGGGTGAGGGCAGCTTTACGCAGTACGAGGATGACGGCTCCTCCATCGAGAACAACACGACCGAGGACGATTCCTACGGCACAATCGACAATATTTCCTACGGTGAGCATGTGAGCACCGTCTATAAGTCGAGCGTGGTGGGCGGCACGGCGACCTTTACCGCCGAGGCATCGCAGGGCGGCTACAGCGGCTACGACTCCAACCGCACCACGACCTTTGTGGCCAACGTCTCCGCCAAGCCCACGAGCGTCTCCGCCAAGAACGGCGGATCCGCGCTCAACGTGGTTGAGGTCGACTCGCAGGAGGCCTTTGACGCCGCGACCCCCGAGGCCGGCCAGGCGGTCTACTTCTACAACGAGACCCCCAACCTCAACCACTACGGTAGCGACGCAGGCAGCACCGAGGCCGAGCAGGGCGAGAGCTTCAACAACACCAAGATCACCACGAATCCCAAGGTCTACGTCAAGTTCGCGAAGACCGATGTCGCCACGGCAGCGCAGACGCTCGAACTGGGCGATTTCGTGAACGCCGATGCCACGCTCGCGGCCGACCGCTTCAACGAGAACCTCTCCGCACCCGCGAACCTTGCTGCCCCCGAGGACGCCACGACCCCCACGAGCATTAAGCTCACCTGGGGGAAGGTCGATGGTGCTACCTCCTACGACCTTAAGGTAGACGGCACTGTGTTCGCCGTGGGCGATGCGGCAGAATTCACGCATACCGATCTTGCCTACAACAGCAAGCATACCTACCAGATTCGTTCGCGCAACGCCGATGGCTACTCCGCATGGAGCGACGTGCTTGAGGCGAACTCTGCGCTCGACCCGTGGCGGAACGTGCCTGAGGCCGAGGAAATCACTTGGGAGGGCTCGCTCTACGGTAGCCATAAGGCCGAACTCGCCTTCGACCATGAGTTCCAGTCGGGCGACGGCGGTTTCCACTCCGGTGGCAACGATCTGGGCAAGGCGCTTACCGTTGACTACGGTCGCGCTTACAAGCTCGACAAGCTCGAGTACTATCCGCGCGATGATGCCGGTAACGGCACTGTGACCAAGATGCGCATCGAGACGAGCCTCGACGGCGTGCATTGGACGACGCAGGAGGTCGACTGGGAGCGCTCCGCCGCTTGCAAGACGGTGGCGTTCGACGGCGCCGTGGCCGCGCGCTACGTGCGTATGACGCCGCTCGCGTCCGTGGGCAACTTCTTCTCCGCCTCCGAGATCGCCATCTACAAGACTGACGGCACGGACGGCTTCGCTGTGGGCTCCAACCTCAACAAGGCCACGGTCTCCGACGGCGACTACTCCAACATGAAGAATTACCTGGGTCTTGAGAACCGCGAGCCCGACACCTCGACGTTCGACTCCCAGATCCGCGCCCACTTCGCCGACCTCAACGGCAACGGCGTCTACGACGTGTACGACTACTCCTTCACCATGGCGGCGCTCGACGGCGGCACCAAGCAAAAGGGCAAGGCTGCTGGCACCCTCGCGGTGATCCCGAGCAAGATGGAGGTCGAGGCCGGCGACGAGATCACGGTCGACGTCTACGCCACCGACGCCGAGAACATCAACGCGCTCGGTGCGCTCGTCAACTTCAACAGCGACCAGTTCGAGTATGTCTCCGAGAGCATCGCGCAGGATGCGTCGACGGCGGGCATGGAGAACCTCTCGCGCGAGAAAGTGCAGTTCACGGATGGCCACCAGACCATCAACCTGGCCTTCGCCAACCGCGGCGACGCCAAGCTCTTCAACAGTACTGGTGTGGTCGCGAGCTTTAAACTCAAGGCTAAGACGGCCGGCAAGGTCGAGCTGCCCTCGACGTCTTGGCTCGTCGGCCCGGCGTGCGACGCGCTCGAGTTCGTGAGTGATGGCACCGTGACGATGCCCGGTGTCCCGCAGCCCACCAAGTCCGAGTACGGCCGCGACGCCTTTGACATCACGATGACCAACGACGAGCTCCCCACCGACGACGGCACCAACGTCGAGAAGCTCATCCAGCAGAAGAGCTATGACGGACTGTTCGACAACAATGAGGGCGGCAACGACTTCGAGTTCCTGTGGAACTATGGGCCCAACTGGATTGACGGCAAGATGCCGACCTACGTCAAGCTGCCCGCCACGATGACGTTCGCCTTCAAGACGCCGTCGAAACTCGATAGCGTCGAGGTCGTTAACCGCAACGGTGGCAACGGCACCGTGCAGAAGATTAAGTCCGTCGTGACGTTCGAGGACGGCTCGACCCAGGAGTTCTCGGACGGAAGCTTTGATTCCTATCAGGCTCGCTACGCCTTTGGCCTCTCTGCCGAGAACAAGGGCAAGAAGGCGACCAAGGTCGAGATCACGCCGCTTGAGGCATCGGGTGACCAGATGCTCACGCTGCGCGAGATCAACTTCAACTACACACAGGGTGTCGAGGCCATCGAGGGTGTCGAACTGGGCAAGAACCAGACCGAGTTCTTCGAGGGCGATGTGACGCTCGTCGACGCCAAGGCCACGCCCGAGAGCGCCGGCTACCCCTATGTGACGGTCGAGAGCTCCGATCCTTCTGTGGTGAGCGTCTCCGCTGTCCAGGCCGGCGATAGCGTGAGCTACTACCTGCGCGCCAACAAGGCCGGCAAGGCAACGATCACGGTGGCGTCGGTGCTCGATCCCTCCAAGACCGCATCCTATGAGGTCGAGGTCAAGGCTGGTGTCGACACCTCTGCGCTCATGGCAGCGCTTTCCAAGGCCGCGGGCTACAGCGAGTCCGTCTACACCAAGGATTCCTATGCAGCCCTCACCGCTGCGGTCGAGGCGGCTCAGAAGCTCCTCGATGGCGGCCAGGGCAGCTATAGCAAGAAGGATGTCGCAGACGCCACGGCCAAGATCGAGAAGGCAATCGACGGCCTCAAGATGCGCCCCGTCGATGAGAAGAGCCTCATCAACACGCCCGAGAACCGCGAGAACGTCAAGGTGACCGGCTTCTCGAGCGAGGCCGACTATGAGGGCAGCAACGCCGTCAACGCTCTTGACGGCGATGAGCAGACGCTCTGGCACAGCGACTGGGCCTATAAGGCCGGTATGCCCCAGTACCTGACCGTCGACCTGGGCCGCGACTACGATCTCACCGACGTCACGTTCCTGCCGCGCCAGGACGGCGGCACGAACGGCGATATCTTTGAGGCCGAGGTGCTGGTTTCCGACACCGCCGACGGTTATGAGATGGGCACCGCCACGTCGATGGGTACGTTTACCTTCGACAACGACGGCCGCGTGCTCACCGACCGTGGCGACTGGAAGCAGATGAGCTTTGGTGCCGCGCGCGGTCGCTACGTGACCGTCAAGGTGCTCCACGCCGGCGGTGGCAGCGTTGACGCCTACTGCAGCATGGCGGAGCTCAAGTTCTACGGTACGGCCGTTCCCAATCCGGTGGCGAAGGACGACCTCACTGCCGCGATTGAAAAGGTTGATGCCGAGGTTGCAGCCGGCGACCTTAAGGCCAGCGACTACACCGAGGCTTCCTGGACCGCGTTCCAGAACGCCTTGGCGAGCGCCCGCGCCATCCTGAACGACGAGAACGCCACGCAGGACGAGGTCGACCAGGCACTCAAGGCACTCGAGAGTGCTCGCGACGCGCTTGAGAAGACTCCGGTGACCCCGGTCGAGAACCCGACCAAGAAGCAGCTCAAGGCCTTGGTCAAGCAGGCGAAGGAGACTGACACCAGGGGCAAGACGGACGAGTCTGTCAAGGCCCTGACGGATGCCATTACCTACGCCGAGGACGTCTTGGGTGATGAGAATGCTTCCGACATCCAGCTCCAGGCGGCCTATGACCAGCTCAAGCTGGCCATTGAGAGCCTCAAGGATGCCGATTCCGGCAACCAGGGCGGCTCGGGCAACCAGGGTTCCGGCAATGGCTCAAACGGCGGCAACCAGGCGGGCAAGCCCGCAGGCGACAAGGCCCAGGGCAGCAAGAAGAGCGGTTCGGCGATCCCCAATACCGGCGACCAGACGGCGGCGACCGTCGCGGCCGTCGGTGGTCTTGGCGCCATCATCGCCGCGATCGGCGCTTTCTTCCATCGTCGCAGCAAGGCTAAGTAGTCCCAGCGACAACTAAGCAAACGTGCCCGCCGCTCCGTCAAGGACGGCGGGCATTGCTTTATTATTTCAGCCAACGTACGTCATGGCAATATCCGGTAGGTCGCAGGGCGCTTCGCGGGC
>DBEWTR010000007.1:0-9039 GCA_048205775.1 Collinsella sp.
AAGGGTAAGCCCCGGGCGGACAATTAAGTGCGTTACTCGGCAGCGGCTTTGAACTTGTTGTAGTTGATCAGGCAGCCGGCCTTGACGATGGCACGCTCCTCTGCCGTCATATCGGCAATATAGAGCTCAATCTGTTCAACCGCACCGTCGGCGCGCACTACGTACGCGGCGATGTCCTTCAGGTCGCCGTCGAGCGCAGCGCGGATACCCGGCACAAAGACGTAGTCGCCCACCTCAAAGTTGGGCTCGGCCTCCATCTGGAAGGGCACCATGCCCCAGTTCATCACGTTGGAGCGATAGCGCTTGGTGGCGTACTCGTGGACGATGTTGGCCAGGCCGCCAATTACGCGCTGGCAGCTCGCAGCCTGCTCGCGGGCAGAACCGTCACCGGGCTTCTTGGCATAGAGCATGGAGCCGTACTCGGTCGCCTTGGCATCGGCCGCGACGCCGGCGCCGGCCAGTGCCTCAAACACGCCGGCAAGCTCGGCATCGAGCGCCGCCAAGTCGCCTGCTGCCTCGCCGGCAACGCGGCGCTTTTCCACCGCGTCGACCTCCTTGGAACGACCCACGTAGGCCGGATCGCGGCGGCTGAGAGTAAACTCGGCCAGGCCCAGCGGGTTGGAGCGGAAGGAGCTCGTCTCGCCCGAGGGAATGAGCTCGTCAGTCGTGGTGACCGGGTCCATGATCTTGGAGCACACCTTGAGCAGGATATCGTCGCCGAGGGGCTCCATCGCGGGCCACGGTTTGATGTTGGGGCCTTCGACCAACTCGTCGGCAGGCTCCGCCTTGCCAAAGCCCCAGTACACGCGCTTTTTGTACGGCGCGTCGTCAAAGTTGTACTCGCAGGCCTCGTCCCAAGTCTCCTCGGGCAGGTCGGTCGCCGGCGTCAGGACGCCGCCGTTGGCCGCCGTCGCCGCAATGGAGCGGGCGTCCATCAGGGCCACGGCGCTCAGCTGGCCATTACCCGGCTTGGAACCCTCGCGGTTGGGGAAGTTGCGCGTAGTGTGGCGGATGGACAGGCCGTTGTTGGCAGGCGTGTCGCCAGCACCAAAGCATGGACCGCAGAACGCCGTGCGCACGATCGCGCCGGCCTCCATAAGATCGTAGATATAGCCGCGGCGTGTAAGCTCGAGCGCCACGGGCTGGCTCGTGGGATAGACCGACAGCGAGAACTCGCCGCAGCCGGTGTTGGCGCCCTTGAGTACGCGGGCCGCCTGAACCACGGAGTCGTAGTTGCCGCCCGAGCAGCCGGCGATAACGCCCTGCTGCACGTGCAACTTGCCGTCGACGATCTTGTCGAGCAGGCTAAAGTGCGTCTTGCCCTCGCCGATCTTAGCGGCCTCAAGCTCAACCTCATGCAGGATGTCCTCGAGGTTCTCGTTGAGCTCGTCAATCTCAAAGCCGTTGGAAGGATGGAACGGCAGCGCGATCATGGGCTTGATGCTCGACAGGTCGACCTCGACACAGCCGTCGTAGTAGGCGACATCGGCGGGCTTGAGCTCGCGATAGTCGTCGCTGCGGCCATGCATGGTCAAAAACGCGTGCGTATCCTCGTCGGTTGCCCAGATGCTCGACAGGCAGGTGGTCTCGGTGGTCATGACGTCGACGCCGTTGCGATAGTCAGTCGTCATGCTCGCGATGCCGGGGCCCACGAACTCCATGACCTTGTTCTTGACGTAGCCCTTGGCAAAGACGACACGGATGATGGCGAGCGCCACGTCGTGCGGGCCGACGCCGGGGCGCGGGGCGCCCGTGAGGTAGATGGCGACGACGCCGGGATAGGCGACGTCGTAGGTGTCGCGCTGCAGCTGCTTTGCCAGCTCGCCGCCGCCCTCGCCCACGGCCATAGTGCCCAGGGCACCATAGCGGGTGTGCGAGTCCGAACCCAGGATCATCTTGCCGCAGCCGGCGAAGTTCTCGCGCATAAAGGAGTGGATGACGGCGATGTGCGGCGGAACGAAGATGCCACCGTACTTCTTTGCAGCGGAAAGGCCAAAGACGTGGTCGTCCTCGTTGATGGTGCCGCCCACGGCGCACAGCGAGTTATGGCAGTTGGTGAGCACGTAGGGCAGCGGGAACTGCTCCATGCCCGAGGCGCGCGCCGTCTGGATGATGCCGACGAAGGTGATGTCGTGGCTCGCCATGGCGTCGAAGCGAATCTTGAGCGCCTCGGGGTCTCCGGACGTATTGTGTGCCTGGAGAATCGAATACGCGATGGTGCCGCGCTTGGCATCCTCGGGCGTCTGCGTAATACCGCGCTCGGCAGCCTCGGCCGCAGGCACAACCTCGCTGCCGCCGCGCAGGTAGATGCCGTCCTCGTACAGCTTAACCATACTGTCTCCCACTCTGCCCGAAAGGCTCGGGCGCATAGCATACATTCGTTCAATATCGTGCCATAGAACGGTTGCGAGTGGGTTACGAATCTGCGCGTTCACTTTATCTCAGTAAAGTACAGGACGAACCCCTTTGCATCACTCTCTTGACAAGGAGTGTCCCAAAGTGCCGGCACAAAAGAAACGTCCCCGAGTGCCAAGTGCCGCAAGAATGTCCCCTTTGACTAGTCATTTAAGAACGTCTCCAATGACTACTCTACCGTATTCGGAGCAAGGCAACGCCGCAGGTAGAGGACGGACAGCGAGCGACGTCCAGAGCGAACAAGTTGGCATGAAAAAGGCAAGGCATAGACCTTCTGGTCATGCCTTGCCTTTTGAATGACAAATTGTCGCTCTGGGCGGCGCGCAGCGTCGAGCATTGCGAGCTCGGTATATCTTACCTGCTCCCGCCCGCCACGGCAAGTGGGGCGAACCCATCTGATGGATTCGCCCCACTCGTCCATATCGCTAGCGGCGCCTGCGGTACAGGACCGCGCCGCCCGCGACGGCCAGCGCGCCGATGCCGGCCATGGCGCCGAGCGCCTCAACCGGCAGGCTGCGGTCGCCGGTGTCGGGCATACCGCCCTTGGAGCCGTCGCCGCTAGAGCCGCTGCCGGAGCCGTTATCGGAACCGCCACCCGAGCCGCCGCCCGGCGTGCCGGGGTTCTCGGGGGTGCCGGGCTCCTCGGCGTAGCTGTTGGTGAAGACCGGCGGCATGTTGGCGTCACCCTCGTAGGAGACCTTCGCCGACAGATAGCCCGTCTTGGTGCCGTCTGCCGCCTCGTCGCTCACCGTGACGACGATCTTGTGCACCGCCTTGTCGTAGGTCACGTGCGCCTGGCCGTCATCGACCTCGCTCACCGTGAAGGTGTAGGTGCCGGCCTGCTTGAAGGTCAGCGCATCGAACGCGACGCTGCCATCGGCGGCATTCTTGGCGGTCGACATGACCTTGCCGTCCCGGCCCTTGAGCTCAAAGCTAAACTGGCCCGCCTTGAGCTCGGCGCCCTTGAGCACCTTGGCGGCGCCCAGCTTGAGGGTGACGGGTGCGGCCTTGTAGCCGTTGGTGAAGGTCACCGAGGTGTCGTTCGCGGCATTGCCCTCGGCATCCATGAGCTCGTGCTTGACAGCGAGTGTGCCGTTGCCGGCATCGGTGACCGTCGTGCGCACGCGGTACGTCGTCTTGTCGTACGTCACGCCGCCCGCCGTGCCGGCGACCTCGCGCAGCTCGTAGCCGTGCGCGCCGGGCGCGGTGTAGGTGACGGGGCTGAGCACGACCGTGCCGTCGGCGGCGTTCTTGCCCGTCGCCGCAACGCTCTCACTGCCGTCGGCGGCAATCTCGACCAGCTGGAACTCGAACTCGCCCTCGGCCAGGTCACGGCCCTTAAGCTTCTTGCCCACCTTGATCTGGTCGGTGACGGAGCTCGGCGTCGGGTTCACGACGTAGGTGTTGGTGAACTCGAACGCGCCCTTGCCCTCGGGCGTGCCCTCTGCGGGCAGGACCTCCGCGGCGAGCGTGCCCGCGTTGGTGTCCTCGACCACCTTGACCGTGAAGATCCTCGTCGCCGTCGCGTCATTGACCACGCCGTCGACCGAGCCGGACTCGCTCACCTGGTAGGCGAACGTCTTGGTGCGCAGGCCGTCGCCGTCGATCTCGACGTCATCGAGATCGCTCGGCTGCCTGAACGTGACGCTGCCCAGCTCGACGTTGCCGGCGGCGTCGTTGGTCGCCTCGGTCACTGTCTTGCCGGAGGCGTCGACCGGCGCGGGCGCGCCGTCCAGCGGCTCAATCTTAAAGGTGTACTTGCCCTCGATGTCAGCCTGCGTGAGGCCGAGACCGGCCTGGCCGAGCGCCAGCGTCTTGGTGCCCGCGAGGTCGACTGTCGCCTCGTTGGTGCCGTAGCCGTTCACAAACGACAGCGTGCCGTCAGAGCCCTCGGGGTAGGTCACGGCAGTGTCCAGCCCGCCCTTGCCGTTATCGGTCACCTTGACCGTGATGTCGAAGCTCGAGGCGGTCGCCGTCACGCCCGCGGGCAGCCGGTCCGTGCCGTCCTCGGATACGGTATAGGGGATGGACCAGGATCCGTCGTCGGCCTTGGTGGCGGTGCCGTCCGCCACCATCTGCTCGAGCGAGCCGGTGGTGTAGGCAATGGGCGAGAACGCGAGCCCCGCGGCCTCGCCGTCGCCGGAGGCCTGGTTGGTCGCGGTCGCAACCACGTTGCCCTGGGCATCGCGGACGGAGAACGAGAACTCGCCCGCCGCCGCGGCGCGGCCCGTCAGCGTCTTGGTGGCGTTAATTGCCACGTTGCCCTCGCCGCCGAGCGTTCCGGTGGCCTCGTAGGAGTTCTGGAACGCGACCGTCACGGGCGCGAGCGTCGCCATGACGTCATCTGCCGTGGAGACCTCGCTGCGGGCGACCTCGACACCGTCCTTGACGACCGTGGTCGTGACCGTGAGCTTGCCCGTCGCGGCGTCGTAAGCGGGCGCGATGGTCACCGTGCGCGGCGCGGTGTCGTTGGTGTAGCCATCGCAGCCGAGCTTGGTCTCGGCGACGGTGAAGCTGTAGACCTTGCCCGCGTCGGCATCGGTGAACTTCACGTCGCCCCCCGCGGTCCCGCCGATGAGGTCGACCAAGTCGGCCTCTCCGTCATCGGCAGCGGCCACGGCGTAGGCGTCCTTGCCGGTCTTGAGGCCGAGTTTGGCGGCCGTCTCGGCGTCGGCGGTCACGGTGAAGGCGAACTGCCCCGCCTCCATGGCGCGGCCGGAGAGCGTCTTGGACAGGCGCACGCCCGCGCGGGCCGAGTAGTCGACCTTGGCCGTGGAGGTGTTGGCCACGGTGAAGCCGCGCTCGGCGTCGCCGGAGACCTTAGAGCCGTAGCCCTCGACGGCGTCCTCGGACACGGTGTAGGCGATCACGGAGCCGGACTCGGAGTACTTGGCCAGGCCCTTGAAGGAGCCCTTCCAGCTATTGGACTCGGTGAGGTCGATCGACTTGCCGGTGTCCTTTCCGTCGGCGAGCAGGCGCACGGTGGCCTTGGCGGCCGCCGGGCCGACCCACTTCTTCTCGACGGGCACCGAGACCTTGGCCGTGGAGGTGTTGGTCACGGTGAAGCCGCGCTCGGCGTCGCCGGAGACCTTAGAGCCGTAGCCCTCGACGGCGTCCTCGGACACGGTGTAGGCGATCACGGAGCCGGAGGCATCACGCTGCGGCAGGCTGGAGAAGACGCCCTTCCAGCCGTCAGACTCGCTCAGAGTGATCGAATCGATGACGGTATTACCGTTCTTGAGATTTACTTTTACCTTATCAGGATGGGGAATCCTGGGGTTCTCCCAGACCTTTTTGATGGGAATCTTGATATTCTCGGACTTGCCGATGATGACACCGCCGTTGGCGCCGATGCCGCCTCCCAACGGCGCCGTATTGCCAGAGATCGTCAGCGACGTCTGGCCGCCGCCGAGGTTATACACATCCTCGCTCATTACAGATTTAAGCGCGACGTTCGGCGTGGCGTCGGTAAAGGACAGGGGCTCGCCGTTGTCACCACCGGGCGTAAATCGCGGAATTTTGGGGTTTGTTGCCGCAGTGGTGCCCTCGGGGTTAAACAGTCCACCGTCTCTGTACCAGCTGACCTTTCCACCGCCCGGAGCGCGGTTGGCCAAGGTCAGTTTGTATTTGGCGTCTTTGGCGCCGGTGAAGACGAAGTCGTCTCCCGCCTCGTCAGCCGTGTTCTTGGCGATCAGGCCGCCATCCTGGACGTAGACCTTGGCATCTCCGGTCGGGCAGAACCACATGCCGCCGCCTTGCTTAACCGCATGGTTATCAACAACGAGAGCGTTTTCGATGTAGAGCGTGCTATAGCCAAGATACTCGTTGCCTTCGCTATACACGCCGCCGCCCATGCTCCAAGCAGTATTGCCCTTGATCTCGCCCGCACTGAGCGTGACGTCATTCGAATAGGTATAGACGCCTCCGCCGGCGGAAGCGGAGTTGCCAGATATGGACCCGCCCTGCATGGTGAAAGCGGTATTCCCCTTTTCGCCGCCCTGACAGCCCGGGTCGACCACACACACTCCGCCGCCTTTGCCTTTGCCTTTGCCAGACACAACGTTGTTCTTAATCTCTCCACCCGTCATGGTGAACTCGGCGTTGCCCTCAATATGAACTGCTCCAGAGGGATCTAAGGGCCCCGCCTCCAGTTTACTGCTCCTGTTGCCGGAAATCTGACCACCAGTCATCGTGAACTTGGCTCTTTGGTTATCGCCCTCCCCCTCACCGTACGCAAGGACCGCGCTGCCTCGATAGCCGCTGTTGCCCTCGATGCTGCCTCCGCTCATGTCAAAACGGGCATTGCCCATCAACATGACGCCAGAAGATGTGAGGTGATAGCCGTTAGTGTCTCCGGTAACGACGATTCCGTTCTTACGGATAACGCCGCCCGTCATGACAACATGGGCGTCGTCCTCCGCGTGGACAGCGCCGCAATACGCGTCTTTCAGTTCGCACTGCTCGATAACGCCGCCCGTCATGGTAAGCGAAGCCTTGTCTCCCGACACGTCGACAACACCAGTATTGACGGTGTTCGCAGTGCCGTCGCACACAACGGCCTCGTCAGAGAGCACAACAGCTCCCTTGCTAGAAATAATGGCGCCCTTGTTGTAGCGACCACTCAGGGACACGTTCCCCGACAGCTCGAGGGATGCCCCCTCGGCAACATTGACCAGCACTGAAACGTCGCTATTCATTTTTGCCGAGATGATACAGGGCCCATCCGACGTGATCTTAATCATCTTCCTGGCAGGAATCCTGAGCATGGAGCCAAGCTTCACGTGCTTTTTCAGGGTGATGACGGTTTCCTTGCCATCGGGGGCCTCGTTGACCAGCTCCTGAAGGGTCTTGGTGTTGTCATCGCTCACGGTATCGCCGACGCCGTCATCGATGGACTCGCGCGTGTAGACGATATCGACGCCGGAGCTCGGGAGGTTCTCCGAACCGGCGATGTCGTCCTTGCTGTTTTCGATTGTGATCTTTTGAACCGTGCTGTCGTCAAACATACCCGAAGGTATTTTGGCGAGGCCGCGCCCGATCGTCACATCCTTCACGCCATCTACGCCCGAGAAGGCTGCCGTGCCAACGGAAGTCACGGAATCCGGAATGGAAAGCTGCTCCGGCAACGTGCCGTAATAGAAGGCGTAGTCGCCAATTGTCTCAAGTGCCCTGGGAAGCTGGACGGCGACGTTGCTCTGGATAAAGGCCCAGTCACCGATGCTCTTCAGGCTGTCGCAGAGCCCCACGATCTTAACCGGCGTGTAGCAGAACGCATTGTCCGGAATGTTCTGAAGCGAGGACAGGTCAACGGGCGCCTGCAGATTTTTGCAGCTTTGAAAAGCTCCGCTGCCCATGTTTGTTACCTTGCTTAGATTGGGCACGCTCACCAAGTTGACACACCCCTGGAAAGCAGAGGATCCGATGCTCTTCAATGTGCCCGGAAAATCGATGCCGGTCAAACTCGAGCAATCCTGAAACGCCCCATTCCCGATGGACTCGATTTCGCTCAGCGCGGTGACGGACGTTAGAGAGGTGCATCCTTGAAACATGCCCGAGGGGATCTTGGTAACCGAAGCGGGCAACGACACGCTTGTCAGAGACGTGCAGCCTTCGAGCACGCCCACTATGGTGTCGTCGAAGGCGACATCTTTTGGAAACTCGATGCTTGTGAGGGCCGTAGCCCCTCTGAAGGCGCCCGTACCCGAAATCATTTTGAGGGTGGAGGGGAGATCGATCTCCGAAAGGCTGCTGCAGCCATTGACCATCGAGTTGGCGCTAATCTCCTCGACGCCCTCATCGAAATAGAGCTTTTCGAGCGAGCTGGAGTTTGGCAGCGGGCAATCGAAGTTCTTGATAGAGCCAGGGATATGGAGCTCCTTGAGCTTTGCGAACTTCCTGAAATGGAATCCTCCTCCGGACATTTTTTCGAGCGTGTCGGGGAGCGTCAGCTGCTCAACGTTCTTGGCCACGATATCAGACGAGAAACGAAATTCGGTGACTTTGTAGGTCTGGCCACCATGCTCGATGGAGCTGGGCACACTCACCGCGGTCACACTGTCGTCAGCAATAATACCTTTGATTTCCGCCGTGCCTTTATCCGTGGTCTCGCACGAATAGGTCACGCCGTCCTGGGTGATCTCAAACTCTTCCGCAGTATACACAGCCCGCGATGCCGTGGCCGCATATGCGACACCGGCCGTCGCGCCGACGGATAAACATCCGAAGCCGAGAACCAGCGCAAGGCAGTGAGGGGCCCCCCCCGAAAAGTTTTTCCCTTCAATTCCCTTCTCCCCCTCTAGTATCGCCCCCTCTTCCTAAGAGCGATCTATTGAATAAGACAGTTCAAAGACAACATTATGCCCGCGAAGAATCGCCGCGAAGATATTCCACATCTTCGCCCGAAATGTAAAGTAACAAAAAAGCCCCGTAAACTAAATTGTCAAATCGTAAAGGCATCCGCTACCAGCGAGAATGAAAATGACCGCCAACGATCACGCGCTGCGTGCACGCAATTGTTGGCGGTTATTTTTATTTCACCTTAACATTCGCCGCTACTAACTTTTGATACAGCAGCCCTGCGCCGGCGGTCTATTTGGTAGCCGAGCGATCCCGCAGACGCAGCCG
>DBEWTR010000009.1:0-4923 GCA_048205775.1 Collinsella sp.
CCGGCACGCTGACGCCCGAATGGGTGCCCGGTGTCTACGATCGTCGCCTGGTCGATTACAAGAACCTGAGCGAGCCGTGTCCCATCGGCCCGCGCGACTTGGTGGTTGTGGCCACAGCAGGCCACAAGTCCGATATCGACGTGGTGATTCAGGCGATGCGCGCCAAGCCCGCCTACCTGGGCTGCCTGGGTTCGCGCCGCAAGACGGCCTTTGTGCGCGCCCGCCTGGAGCAGGAGGGCTTTACACAGGACCAGATCGACGAGCTGCACCTGCCGATCGGCGTTGCCATCGAGGCCGAGGACCCCGAGGAGATTGCCATCTCCATCGCCGCCGAGATGATCCACCTGCGCCGCACCAAACTCGTCCCCCGCAAGCGCTAATCGCATCCCCACCAATAAGTTGCGGTGGAATAGTTCCTAAATGGGCCCAATAAGCGGCAAAACAGGAACTATTCCACCGCAACTTCCATTTGATCCTTCCGTTCCCACGGGGTCAAAATGCTACCTGTCCCAAATGCCCTATAATGTGCGCCCGCTGGGCGGCATGGGGCCGCCGTCTGTGGTATGGGAGGCGCAAATGGCAGAGTCGGCAGCAGGGGATGCCCTGTTCGAGCGTACGGGAAAAGTATCGTTTGTGCAGGTATTGCCCCATGCGCTGCAGCATGTGCTGGCGGCGTTCGCGGGCATCGTCACGCCCGCCATCATTATCGCGTCGGTCTGCGGCTTTACCCCTCAGGAGGAGGCCGCCGTCATCCAGGCGTCACTCGTCCTCTCGGCGCTCGACATTTTCCTTCAACAGTTCCCCATAAAAGGTGTCGTCGGTTCGGGCCTGCCCATTGTGATGGGCGCGAGCTTCACCTTCGTGCCGGCGCTCAAAGCGGTCGGTCTCGAGCTTGGCTTTGAGGCCGTGCTGGGCGCCCAGGTTATCGGCGGCGCCCTCGTCGTGCTCTTCGGCCTGCTGTTTAGGCGTGTGAGTTTTCTGTTCCCGGCCCCGGTGCTCGGCACCGTCATCTTTGTCATTGGCCTGTCGCTGTGCCCGGTTGCCGTGGCGTCCATGGCGGGCGGGGAGGGCGCTGCCGATTTCGGCAGTGTCACCAACTGGGCCGTCGCGCTTGTGACGTTTGTCGTCACCTTTATGGCCGGCAACTACGGTAAGGGCGCGCTTAGGCTGGGCAGCATCCTGGCCGGCATCTGCGCGGGCTTTGTTTTGGCTGCGGTGCTGGGCATGGTCGATTTCTCGGCCATCGCGACCGCCAGCTGGTTTGCTCCGCCGGCACTTGGCGCCCATCGTCTGGTGTTCGATCCGGCAGCGTGTGCCGTCGTGGGCGTCGTCGCCATTGTTAACGCCGTGCAGGTTATGGGTGAGTTTGCCGCCGTGTCGTCCGCCGCTCTCGATGCCCCCGCGACCGATAGCCAGATCTCGGGCGGTCTGATCGCCAACGGACTGGTCGGCATGCTCTCGGGCTTTTTGGGCGGCGTTCCCACGGCCACGTTTGGCCAAAACGTCGGCATCATCGCCGAGAACAAGGTCGTCAACCGCATGGTCTTTACGCTCGCGGCTGCCATCCTGCTCGTCGCGGGCCTGCTGCCCAAGTGCGCGGCGGTGCTTACGTCCATTCCACAGCCGGTTATTGGTGGCGCCACGATCGGCGTATTTGCGACCATCGGCATGAACGGCGTGGTCATGTTTGCCCGCCACGGCCTGTCCCAGCGCGACACCACGCTCATGGGTCTCTCCATCGCCTTTGGCACGGGTATCGAGCACACGGCCGGTGCGCTTGCCGGTGCGGGATTCCCCACATGGGTCGGTACGGTGTTCGGCAGCTCTTCAATTGCCGTCGCCGCGCTCGTTGCCGTGATCCTCAACCTGGTGCTGCCCCGCCAAAAGTAACGCCTCTATATAAGTTGCGGTGAAATAAGGATTGTTCAAGCCGCTAGACCGCCAACAGTCCTTATTTCACCGCAACTGCTTTTCGGGGATCACTATGTGCGGGGGAGTTGTGGAGTTGTGCAGGCAGACGAGGTTTTTCTGGAAATACGCTCCCGATGCGCGTATAGTACCGATTGTTTTGTCGGCTCCTGCTGCGTCGAGTCCAAACCGCGAAATGCCATGAGCGGCGCGGATGCAGCCAGGAGGCACGAGGACAACCCATCGTGGCCACGCCCCGTGCTTAAAACCCCAAGAAGGAGTGAACAATGGCAGAAGAGAAGTATGTGCCGCGTCTGAAGACCAAGTACAACAACGAGGTCAAGCAGCAGCTTCAGGACAAGTTCCAGTACGAGAACGTCATGATGATCCCCAAGTTTGAGAAGATCGTCGTGAACATGGGTGTCGGCGAGGCCGCTACCGATTCCAAGGCCATCGACGGTGCCGTGCGCGACCTGCGCGCCATCACCGGCCAGCAGCCGATGATCACCCGTGCCCGCAAGTCCATCGCTACCTTCCGCCTGCGCGCTGGTATGCCGATCGGCTGCAAGGTTACCCTGCGTGGCGACCGTATGTGGGAGTTCTTCGATCGTCTGACCTCCGTCGCGATCCCCCGTATCCGCGACTTCCGCGGCATCTCCGCCAAGAGCTTCGACGGCCGTGGTAACTTCTCCATGGGCGTCACCGAGCAGCTCATCTTCCCCGAGATCGACTTCGACTCCGTCGATCACCAGCGCGGTATGGACATCACTTTCGTGACCACCGCCAACACCGATGAGGAGGCCAAGGCCCTTCTGGACGCCTTCGGTTTCCCGTTCAAGAAATAGGTTCACCTGCCCTATAAGCGCCGTTCCCACAAGGGGGCGGCGCTTGGGGCGAACAATACTCTATGTGAGGAGGATATAAGTGGCTAAGACATCGATGATCGTCAAGTGCAATCGCAAGCAGAAGTTCTCTACTCGTGAGTACACGCGCTGCCAGCGCTGCGGCCGTCCGCACTCTGTGTACCGCAAGTTCGGCCTGTGCCGTGTCTGCTTCCGCGAGCTTGCACTCAAGGGCGAGCTTCCCGGCGTTAAGAAGGCCAGCTGGTAAGTCACTACCAGCGTTTCAAGCATCAGTTTGGAACAGGGAAAACGCGCTAAAAAGGCTTTGCCGTTAAGGGCGGCGAAGAACCAAGAGCACGTGTTCATCAAGAACGAAGGAGAATCTGTATGAACCTTACAGACCCGATCGCAGATATGCTTACGCGCATCCGTAACGCTAACTCTGTGAACAAGGCCACGGTCTCCATGCCGAGCAGCAAGAAGCTCGTCGAGATCGCTCGTGTTCTGCACGAGGAGGGCTACATCGAGGGCTACGATGTCGAGGACACCGTTCCCCAGAAGACTCTGCACATCACGCTTAAGTATGGTCCCAAGAAGGCTAAGGTCATCAACGGCATCCGCCGCATTTCCAAGCCGGGCCTGCGTAAGTACACCGGCGTTGCCGACATGCCCCGCGTCCGCGGTGGCCTTGGTACCGCCATTATTTCCACCAGCCATGGCGTCATGACCGACCGCGATGCTCGCAAGCACAACGTCGGCGGCGAGATCATCGCTTACGTCTGGTAATTCGCTCGGTAGGTAGAAGGAAAGGAGATCACCGTGTCTCGTATCGGTAATAAGCCTGTCCAGATTCCCGCCGGAGTCGAAGTGGCAGTCAACGGCAACAACGTTGTCGTCAAGGGCCCCAAGGGCCAGCTCGAGCTCGATGTCTTTGAGAAGCTCGCTATCAACGTCGAGGACAACGTCCTCACCGTTTCCCGTCCCGACGACGAGCGTGAGACCCGTGCCCGCCATGGCCTCACCCGCGCCCTCATCCACAACATGGTTGTTGGCGTTTCCGAGGGCTTCGAGAAGAAGCTCGAGCTCGCCGGCGTCGGTTACCGCGTGCAGCAGAAGGGCAAGAACCTCGAGTTCTCCCTGGGCTTCTCGCACCCCGTGATCGTCGAGGCTCCTGAGGGCATCACCTTCGAGGTTCCCGACAACACCCACGTGAACGTCAAGGGTATCAACAAGCAGCAGGTCGGTCAGATCGCCGCTGAGATCCGCGGCCATCGTCCTCCCGAGCCTTACAAGGGCAAGGGTATCCACTACGTTGGCGAGCACATCCGCCGCAAGCTGGGTAAGGCCGCCAAGTAGTCGTAACCGACTCACTCGCATAAGACCAGCACCCCGTCAGGTGCTGGCAAGATCAACCTTTTTAGGAGTTTACGTATGAACAAGCATAAGGCGAAGCTGGAAGGCCTCAAGCGTCGTCAGCGTCGTGTTCGCGGCAAGGTCTCGGGTACCTCCGAGCGTCCGCGTCTTCGCGTGACCCGTACTAACGCCAACATCTATGCCCAGATCATCGACGACAGCAAGGGCTCCAGCCTGACGCTCGTCTCTGCCTCGACCCTCGAGGCCGAGTTCAAGGGCACCCACACCTCGAACAAGGAGGCTGCGGAGAAGGTCGGTCAGCTCGTTGGCAAGCGCGCCATCGAGGCCGGCATCACCAAGGTCGCCTTCGATCGCGGTGGCCGTATCTACCATGGCCGCGTCAAGGCCCTCGCCGACGGTGCTCGTGCCGCCGGTCTCGAGTTCTAGGAGGTATGTAGCACATGGCTCGTAATCAGAAGCAGCAGCGCGAGGCCTCCGAGTTCGAGGAGCGCGTCGTTTACATCAACCGCGTGTCGAAGACCGTCAAGGGTGGTCGTCGCATGAGCCTCGTCGCTCTCGTCGTCGTTGGCGACGGCAAGGGCAACGTCGGCGTTGGCATGGGCAAATCCGCTGAGGTGCCCATGGCCATCTCCAAGGCATCTCTCGATGCCAAGAAGAACATGTTCCACGTGCCGGTGACCGAGCAGGGCACCATCCCGCACGAGGTTCTCGGCCACTTTGGTGCCGGCCGCATCATCATCAAGCCCGCTGTCGAGGGTACCGGCGTTATCGCCGGCGGCGCTGTACGTCCCCTCTTTGA
>DBEWTR010000013.1:0-5286 GCA_048205775.1 Collinsella sp.
CCCCGCCCTCGGCCCCGGAGACCCTCCCTGCCGTCACATTATTCAACCAGTTTTGCGGGCGTGCGCCGCTACGCGGCTAGCCCGCGTGCTCCTCGGCGGGGTTGGTCTGATGGATCTTGTTGAACTTCGGCCGTTGGCTCAAAGAAAAACGGGGGATGCATTGTGCATCCCCCGTTTTTGTTGCGGTTAGTCTAGGTCAATAAACTTGGTGCTTATGATCTTGCCGTCTTTTACTAGCATTCTGGCCATGGTGGGGCCTCGGGTGCCTCTGGGGTAGCTGGCGCTGCCCGGGTTGAGGACTAAGCAGCGGCCCACTTGGGCTTCTTTGGTTACGTGGGTATGACCGTTGATGGCTACGTCTACGGATCCCACCGGAAGGTCTTCGCGGTAGTGGGCTACGGCGAATTTGAGGCCTTCGTAGGTAAAGAGTGCAAGACGGTCTACATCGGGGCCGTAGTCGCGGTAGTAATCGTTGTTGCCCAGTACGGCCCGCACGGGGGCGATGGTGCATAGGTGCTCGTAGTCTATCTCTGACGTGAGGTCGCCGGCATGGATGATCAGGTCTGCGCCCTCAAGCTCATCCAAGAGCGCAGGCGATAAATAGCCGTGGGTGTCCGAGATGATGTCGATGCGCTTGGCGCTTGCACTGTTCATGGGATCCCTTCCGCAAAAAACGATTCGGCAGATACATACAAAAAAGGCCCCACGGCTCCGCAGACGATGGGTCTACAGGGCTGCGGGGCCAGTGTGCTAGAGACTCAGAGCCTTCTTGAGCGGCACGACGCGACGGCGCGAAACCGGCACGCGCTCGTCGACGCCCGTAATGCCCAGTTGGATGGCACCCGAGGGCACCGTCTCGACATCCGTGACGCACGCCAAGTTGACGATATAGCGGCGGTGAACACGGAAGAAGCCAAAGTCGCAGAGCTTGGCCTCAAACTGCGCCAGCGAAGTCGTCGATAGAAAACGATCATCGACGGTATAGATACAGGAGTAATCGTCCTTGGCCATGATGAAGCGAATGTCATCCACGGGAATGAGGACCTTGCGGCCGCCCTTTTCCACCGGAATGCGCTCGATGGTGGCCTTGCTGTCCGTGACGGGCTTGGCGCGCTGCATGACCTTCTCGATCGCGCGATCCAGGCGTGCCTCCTCAACCGGCTTCATTAGGTAATCGACGGCATCTACGTCGAACGCCTCGACAGCATGATCGCTATACGCGGTCACAAACACAATCGCCGGCGGATTCTTAAGCTTATGCAGTGCCTCGGCAAGCTGCAGGCCAGAAGCGCCGCGCATCGAGATATCGAGAAATACGACATCGACGCGGCTTTCCATCAACATCTCAATGGCGGAGCGGACGCTCGACGCCTCAGTGATCGTGCCGATCTTGCCCGTCTGCTCGAGCAAGAAGCGAAGTTCCGAACGGGCCGGGGCCTCATCATCCACAATCATCGCACGCAGCATAGGGATTAAACCTTTCGTCAACAAACTAGGCTGGGCATCCGCCGCTTGGCGTTGAGCCCATAGCCTTTTATTTTACTCTTGAATGTCAAAGATGCTCTCTGACAAATCAAGATGCAGGAGCACTTTGGTGCCCTTGCCCGGCGCCGATTCGACGCGCGTATAAGAGTGCGGTCCATAAAAGCGATGGATGCGCTCAGAAATATTGTGCATGGCCACGCCGGCGCCGCCGCCTTGCGGGGAACTGGCATCGGGGCGGGCGGAGCGCTCATCAAACAGCCTGGCGGCGGTGCCCTCGTCCATGCCCACGCCGTTGTCGGCCACGGCAATCAGGATTGCGTCGTCGCCGTCTTGATGGACGGTCACATCGATCCGCAGGGCATCGTCATCGCCCATGCCATGCCGCACGGCGTTCTCGACGATGGGCTGGATTACAAAGGCCGGGACCAATGTGTCCTCGATATCCTCGGAGACATCGAAGGTCGCCAGTACGCGGTCCTCGCCAAAGCGCGCCTTCTCAAACGTCAGGTAGCGCTTGGTCTGGGCAACCTCGCGCGAGACCGGGATAAGCGACCCCGAGTTGTCGAGCGTGGCGCGATAGAACGAGGAGAATTCGCGCAGCAGCTCGCGGGCACGTAGCGGATCGGTGCGCGTAAACGACGCGATGGTGTTGAGCGTGTTGAACAGAAAGTGCGGATTGATCTGCGCTTGCAGGGCACGAACCTCGGCACGGGCCGTGAGTTCCTTTTGCACCTCGAGCTCGTGGATGGCGAGCTGCGTGGACAGAATCTCGGCAAAACCCGAGGCGAGCGCATACTGGGTACGGTCGACGGCGCGCGGGGTCTTGTAGTAGAACTTGAGCGTACCGACGGTGCGGTCGCCCACCTTGATGGGCGCGATGATACCGGCGGGGACATGGTTGTGCGAACCATCCGAACCCACCACGTCCACCACGCGGTTGAACGACTGCACGATGCCGTGCTCAATGACGTAGCGCGTGGCAAGCGTGTGGATGGGCGAGTCGGGCAGCAGCTTTTCCTCGAACTCGCCCGCGCAGGCCAGCACGTTGCTCTCATCGGTGATGGCAACGGTCATGGCACGTGTCTCGGGCAGGATACGCCGGCACACCAAAAGCGCCGATTCCTGCGTCAGACCGCCCTTAATGTCCTCGAGCATGGCCGAGGCAACCGAGAGCGTCTCCTCGGTGTACTGGGAGCGTACCGAATCGGGATTGAGCGTCAAATAGATAAAGATGCACAGGAAGATGCACAGCAGCGCACAGGCGATCACCGTGGCAATCGGCTCAATGCCAGTCGCCAGGGCAAAGATAAAGTACGCCAACACGCAAACGGCGCAGACAACGGCGATGATGCGAAAGATTGAAATTGAATTATCGCGCTGGGCGCGGCGGTCGATCATTCAGCCCCCTCCAGGATGCTAATCAGTTGTGCGTCGCGCCAAAGTTCGTCCATAATCTTGGGCCAGAAACTCTGAAAACGCAGGTAGCTTGCGGCGTTTTGGCGGGCATAGGTCTTGGCCTCGTCAATACCGTGACGCCAGATGCGCAGATACCCCTCGTGCTCGCGGGTAAACATGCTGCGAACCATGGCGGTCTTGCGCACGCGGTCGTCGAGCTCGCGCGAGATCCACGGACCCGGATAGGGCATGAGTGATGCGGCCGTAACCGGAATGAGCTCCTTTTGGTGCGCAGCGAACGTCAGCTTGGCCCGCTCGTAGTACCAACGGTACACGTCCTGCATAAAGCGCGGCGAGCGCTTCTCGGACTCGGGCGGCAGGTGGCGCACAGTCCACTCGTTATCGAACCACACGTCATAGCCGAACATTCGCATGTTAAACAGGTAGTCCAGATCCTCGCCGCGGGTGATAAACGGGTCGAAGGCCACGCGCGTAAAGGCGCGGGCGTGCAGGGCCATCAGGCCGCCGCACACGTAATTGGAGCGCGAGATGCGGGTACCCGAGAGCGCCTTTTTCATCCAGCGATTGAACTCGATACGCTTGGTCCACCAGCGATGGCAAATGCCCGCTTTGTCCGTGGGAGCCAGCGGCGACCCGTCGCGATCGTAAAAGTATCCGCTCTTGACTAAAATCGGCAGGCCCTGACGCGTCTGTTGGCCCAGTGCATAGGTCGCACGCTTCATAAAGTCGGCATCGATGACGGTCTCGTCGTCATCCAAAAACACAACCGCGTCGTGCCCCAGCACCGCCGCGCAGGCAAGACCCATGTTGCGGATGGCGCCGTAGCCGCGCAGGCTCACGCACTCGCCCGAGCCTTTAGGCGCAATCTGTGCCACGCGGTCGGCAACACGCGAAGCCTGAGTATTGGTAACAACGGTGACCTTAAGTGTGGGATGCGCATTAACGATTTCGTGCACGCGATGGGATACGTCGGCCGTGGCAGAAACCGGACAGACCACCAAGAGAATGATACGCGGAATGTCGCGCACCTGTTCGAGCGAAGTCAGGCAGCGATCGAGTTCCGGGTTGGCGGCATTGAGCGACGTCGAGTGATCGTAGGTGCCGGGAGCGTTTGCTTGGGTATCATCGCCCGCCCAATATGTTGGGATCACAACCGTGGCGTTCATACCTTTACCCTCCTTGCAACACAAAAACGGGGCGCCGCCAAACACAGGCGACGCCCCGCGACCTAGCTGATTCCATCATACCCACTTGGGCTAAACATTGCTCGGAAGTCAGAATGATTTATGCGGCTACTTCCAAAAGAGTACTGCAGATAGGCACAGTTGCTGTACTGAGCCCGGTTGCCCTACGCCGCCGTCTGAGCCATGCGGGACAGACGGACCAGCAGCATAAAGCCAACGATCAGCAGCACGCCAATGGAAAGGACGCCCAGCGACGGGTTGCCGGTCAGCGAGGTGACAACCGACACCAGAAAGGTGCCCATAACGCTTGCGTAACGGCCAAAGATATCGAAGAATCCGTAGTACTCGTTGGACTTTTCCTTGGGGATGATGCGGCCAAAATAGCTGCGGCTGAGCGCCTGCACGCCACCCTGGAACAAGCCGACCAAAATGGCGAGCACCCAGAACTCAAAGGCGGTCTTCAAGAAAAACGCGGCAAAGAGCACGATGCCCATATAGGCGGCGACGGCCACCAAGATCATGTTGAGTGTGCCCACGCGACCGGCGAGCTTGCCGTAGATGATGGCGGACGGGAAGGCCACAAACTGCGTAACGAGCAGCGCCAGCACCAGCTGGGTCGAATCGATGCCCAGAGCCGATCCGTAGCTGGTTGCCATGGAAATGACCGTGTGCACACCGTCGATGTAGAAGAAGAACGCGATCATGTAGACCAGCACGGTCTTGTTGTGGGCGATCTCGCGCATGGTGTGTCCGACCTCGGAGAACACACCGCCCACGATGTGGCCGATAGTGTCCTCGGGACCGCGCTCGCGACCGTACTTTTGCTTATAGGTGCGAATGAGCGGCAGGGTAAAGATGAGCCACCAGGCACCAGTGATGATAAACGACAGACGCGTTGCCAGCATGGTAGGGACGCCAAGAGCGGGGCCACCCATGATGAGCGCCAGGCAGATGACGAACGGCACGGTGGAACCGATGTAGCCCCAGGCATAGCCCGAGCTGGACACGGCGTCCATGCGCTCGTCGGTGGTAATGTCGGGCAGCATGGCGTCGTAGAACGTCATAGAAGAGTTAAGGCCGATGGTGCACAGCACGTACACGGTCAAAAATGCCATGGCGGACATTGGGATAGCCTGCGCCAGGCAAAGCACCAGGCCCGTGAGGAAGAAGCCCAAGAAGAACTTGATCTTGTTGCCAGCGT
>DBEWTR010000020.1:0-8002 GCA_048205775.1 Collinsella sp.
ACTCGTGTGCCTCTTTGCTGATAGAACCGTACGACATGGCGCCGGTGTTAAAGCGGCGGACGATATTGAGCGCGGGCTCCACCTCGTCGAGCGAAACCGGCGTGCGGCCGCTGGCATTAAAGTCGAGCAGGTCGCGTAGGCGCACGGCACGGCCCGTGCGGTGCAGGCGAGCGCTGTACTCTTTAAAGGTGTCGTAGCTGTCCTCGCGGCAGGCGGTCTGCAGCAGGTAGACGGTCTGGGGGTCGATCAGGTGGTCCTCACCGCCGAGCGGGCGCCACTTGGTCAGACCCAGCGTGGGCAGCTGATCGGGAGCCGGGCTCTTAAGGATAGCGAGCGCGGCGTCGTAGCGCTCATTCTGCTCGCGCTCGACGTCCTCGACACCCATACCGCCCACACGGCTCACCGTGCCGGCGAAGTACGCGTTGACAAACTCCGGAGTGAAGCCCACGGCCTCGAAGATCTGCGCGGAGTGGTAGCTCTGCACCGTGGAGATGCCCATCTTGGACATGATGGAGACGATGCCGGCGGTCGCAGCCTTGTTGTAGTTGGCGATGCCCTGCTCGGCCATCACGTCCAGGTCGCCGCGTGACGCCAGATTGCGGATGCACGCATGCGCGTTGTACGGATAGATGCCGCTCGCGGAGTAGCCCACCAGTGCCGCAAAGTCGTGCGGAGACACGGCGTCGCCGCACTCCACCACGATGTCGGCAAAGGTACGCACGCCGGCGCGGATCAGGTGGTTGTGCACGCAGCCCACGGCGAGCAGCGACGGCACGGGCACCTCACCCGCCCCGGCGCGATCGCTCAGCACCACGATGTTCACGCCGTCGCGGACCGCAGTCTCGACGTCCTCGGCAAGCTGCTTGAGCGCAGCCTGCAGCGCGCCCTCGCCGGCATCGCGACGGTAGACGGCACGGAAGCGACGGGTCTTAAAGCCCACACGGTCGATGGCACAGATACGCTCGAACTCCTCCTCGTTGAGCAACGGGCGCTCCAAGCGCACCAGCTGGCAGGCCGTGCGGGAGTCCTCGAGCAGGTTGCCGTGGTTGCCCAGGTAGAGCGTGGTCGAGGTGACCATATGCTCGCGCAGGGCATCGATCGGCGGATTCGTGACCTGGGCGAACAGCTGATAGAAGTAGTCGAAGAACGAACGCGTCTTTTTGGACAGGCAGGCCAGCGGCGCGTCGATGCCCATCGAGGCGAGCGGGGCCTTACCCTGCTGGGCCATGGGACGCACGACCTCGTCGACGTCATCCCAGTGGTAGCCGAGCTTGGCCATTCGCACGGCGGCGGACACCTCGGCGTCCTCGGCGGGCGCTGCCGCAACGGGCTCATCGAGCGCGTCAACGGTCAGCGTCTCCTCGGCAATCCAGTCGCGGTAGGGCTTTTCCATGGCAAAGCGGGCACGCAGCTCGTCGTTGTAGATGACGCGCCCGCGGGCAAAATCGACCTCGAGCATCTGGCCCGGTCCCAGACAGCCGCTCGTCAGGATGTTCTCGGGGCTCACCTCGATGGTGCCCACCTCGCTTGCCAGCATAAAGCGGCCGTCGCGCGTCACATAGTAGCGGGCGGGACGCAGGCCGTTGCGGTCGAGGGCAGCGCCCAGCGTGCGACCGTCGGTAAAGGCGATGGCGGCCGGACCGTCCCACGGCTCCATGAGCATGGACTGGTAAGCGTCGTAGGCGCGGCGCTCCTCACTCAGGCTGTCGTTGTGATCCCACGGCTCGGGCAGCAACATGGACGCGGCACGCGTGAGCGGGCGACCGTTCATGACCAGGAACTCAAGCACGTTGTCTAGAATCGCGGAGTCGGAACCCTCACGGTTGATGATGGGCATCACGCGCTCAAGATCGTGCTGCAGCACGGGGCTGTACAGGTTGGGCTCGCGGGCGCGAATCCAGTTGACGTTGCCCTTGAGGGTGTTGATCTCGCCGTTGTGGATGATAAAGCGGTTGGGGTGCGCGCGCTCCCAGCTGGGCGTGGTGTTGGTGGAGTAACGCGAGTGGACGAGCGCCACGGCCGTCTTGACGGCGGCGTCGTTGAGATCGATGAAGAAGCGGCGCATCTGCGTGGCGACCAGCATACCCTTGTACACGATGGTGCGCGAGCTCATGGAGCACACGTAGAAGATCTTGTCGCGCAGGGCAAACTCGGCGTCGGCCTTTTTCTCGATGGTGCGGCGGCACACGTATAGGCGGCGCTCAAAGGCATCACCGGCGGGTGTGTCGTCCGGACGGCCCAGGAAGGCCTGCAGGATGGTAGGCATGCAGGCGCGGGCCGTCTCGCCCAGGTCGTGCGGGTCGACCGGCACCTCACGCCAAAAGAGCAGCGGAACGCCGGCTTCGGCGCAGCCCTCCTCAAACACGCGACGGGCATCCTCTACGCCCTTGTCGTCCTGCGGAAAGAAAAGCATGGCCACGCCATAGTCGCCCTCTGCCGGCAGGATCTGGCCGCACTTTTGAGCCTCTTTACGGAAAAAGTGGTGCGGAACCTGGAACAGGATGCCGGCGCCGTCGCCGGTGTTCTTCTCGAGTCCCGTGCCGCCGCGGTGCTCCAAGTTGACCAGAATGGACAGCGCATCGTCCAGAATCTGGTGATGGCGCTCACCGTTGATATCGGCAAGCGCGCCGATGCCACATGCATCGTGATCGAATTCGGGGCGATAAAGGCCCTGCTGCTGAGCGGAATCTGCCTGCATCGCGATCCTCCCCTAGATATTTAGACAGTCAGTTGAATAGGCATACTAGGAGCATCACCGGCCCGTTGTGTTTCCCGCCCGTTTCGAAACAATCGCGTAACGCACGCCCTACGAGTGGACACCGCCGACCTCAAGGACGGCAACAAGGGCCCCAAGTTCGGCCCGTATGCTCACCGCTTCAAACATCTCAATCTGTAACAGTAAGATCCAATTTCCATCCCTAGTTGTTACAGATCAAGACATTTCAGCAATCCCCTTCCACCATCCTATTCAAATACAACAATCTTGTTAGTCTTGGTTAACTTTTTAGCCTAAAACGGGTATCCTTTGCGGCGTCAAACAAACGGCACGCATGCCGTGCCACATTAAGGAGGCCCCTATGGCAAACCAGACAGACCAACAGACGATCCAACTCGTCCTTATCCGCCACGGAGAGTCGGAGTGGAACAAACTCAACCTGTTCACCGGCTGGACCGACGCAGAGCTCACCGACACGGGCCGCGAAGAAGCCGCCGCAGGCGGTCGAGCCCTCAAAGAAGCCGGTTTCGACTTTGACGTCTGCTACACTTCGCGCCTCAAGCGCGCGATCCACACCCTCAACATCGTGCTCGGCCAAATGGATCGCGAGTGGCTGCCCGTCATCAAATCCTGGAAGCTCAACGAGCGCCACTACGGCGCGTTGCAGGGTCTCAACAAGGCCGATGCCGCGGCGGAGCACGGCGACGAACAGGTGCTCATCTGGCGCCGCTCCTTCGATATCTGCCCGCCGGCACTCGAGCCGAACGACGCGCGCGATCCCCACACCCAGGAGCAATACCGTGATGTCGCACCCGACCAGCTGCCCTACACCGAGTGCCTCAAGGACACGATAGCCCGTGCCTGGCCTTATTTCGAAGACGAGATTCGCCCCCAGATGCTCGCCGGCAAGCGCGTACTCATCGCCGCACACGGCAACTCCCTGCGCTCTCTCGTCATGAAGTTCGAGCACCTCACGCCCGAGGAGATCCTCAAGGTCAACATCCCCACCGGCGTGCCGCTCGTCTACACCTTCGATGCCGATTTCAACGTCCTCGACAAGCGCTACATCGGCGACCCGGCGACCATCGCCGCCAAGATCGACGCCGTGGCCAACCAAGGCAAAGCGCACAAGTAGCCCAAACCTAAACCCAGGGCGTGGCGCCACGCCACCCCAACGTAGGAACCAGCCATGCTCAACCATCTCAAACAACACTTTGGCTCGCACCGCACCGGCGGTCACGGAGGCCTAGACATTGCACGGCATATCGGCCCCGGGCTTCTCGTGACCGTCGGCTTTATCGATCCGGGCAACTGGGCCTCCAACATGGCCGCCGGCTCGCAGTTTGGCTACGCGCTGCTGTGGATCGTCACGCTGTCCACGATCATGCTCATCGTGCTGCAGCACAACGCGGCGCACTTGGGCATCGCCACGGGCGCCTGCCTTGCCGAGGCCACGACCCGCTTTCTCCCCCGCTTCGTTGGGCGCACGGTGCTCGCCAGTGCCTACCTCGCGACCATCGCCACCGCCATGGCCGAGATCCTGGGCGGCGCGATTGCGCTCCAGATGCTCTTTGGACTGCCCGTGCGTGCCGGCTGCGTCATCGTGGCAGCAGTATCGATGGCGATGCTCATGACGAGCTCCTACAAGCGTGCCGAGCGCTGGATTATCGCCTTCGTAGGCGTGGTAGGACTCTCGTTTTTGGCCGAGCTTGCACTAGTCAAGGTCGACTGGCCGCAAGCCGCCGCAAGCTGGATCACGCCCAGTATGCCCACTGGCTCTGCCGCGATTATCGTGAGTGTCCTGGGTGCGGTCGTTATGCCCCACAACCTCTTTCTACACTCCGAGGTCATCCAATCCATGCACTTCGAAGGCCAAGGCTAGCAGGTTATCGAAGAGCGTCTGCGCTATGAGCTCTTCGACACGCTCTTTTCGATGGGCGTGGGCTGGGCAATCAACTCGGCCATGGTCATCCTGGCCGCAACGACCTTCTTTGCGCACGGCATTGTCGTAGACGACCTCGCCGTCGCAGCGGACACGCTCTCCCCCATTCTGGGCCCAGCAAGCTCGACAATCTTTGCGGTGGCGCTGCTGTTTGCGGGCCTCTCGAGTAGTGTGACGGCAGGCATGGCGGCAGGCACCATCACCGCGGGCATGTTCGACGAGGAATACGACATCCACGACCGGCACTCATCGATTGGAGTGGCGGTCTGTTTCGTCGGCGCAGTGGCGGCGTGCCTGATCGTCCCGAATCCTTTTGAGGGTCTCATCTGGAGTCAGGCGCTGTTGTCGCTTCAGTTGCCGATTACGGTCTTTGTGCTCATACGACTCACCAGTTCGCCCCGCGTTATGGGCAAATACGCCAACTCGCGCCCGCTCAACGCGCTGCTCGTAGGGCTCGGCGTCATCGTGACGATTCTCGACATCGTGCTGCTAACGGGGATGTAATTGGGATGGCGTGACCGTCCAGATATAACGTCTCAATCTGTAACACGTAAGGCCGTTTTAAACCGTCAGATAAATCAAAAGGGTCCCGGCCGGAATATCCAGCCGGGACCCTTGGACAGAGCTCTGTATAGCTAATCGCCGTGTGTCTACGAGTTACTCCTCGACGAGCTCAAACTGATCGGGACCGACGCCGCACACCGGGCACACGTAGTCCTCGGGCAGCTCGGGCGTGTCGACCTCAACCTCGTAACCGCAAACGGTGCACACAAACTTATACGTCTTCTTCTCCTCAGCCATGATGTTCTCCTCTCGAACGTGACTGCTGGTGTACTTACTTATTAGTATATATTCTCAATAGTATAATGCAAGTATTTTTAGAACATTTCTAGCCTTGATACGACGAGGCTTTGGGCGGCGTCTTGCCCTTTAGCACCTTGTGATAGTAGTCGTACGTCAGCGGCGTCTCGTCGCTCAGGCGCTCGGCATCCTCGACCTCGCCAATAAACAGCAGATGCGTGCCCACATCCACAGTGTCGATCAAACGGCAGCTAAACAGGGCCGCCGCGTGCTCGGGCACATAGGGCATGCCCAGAGCCGTCTCGCGGGTCTCGTATTTGGCAAACTTGTCATAATCGCTGCTGGTGCGGAACCCAAAGTTACCGATGTAGAGCATGTCGGCCGTCTGATCGATCACGGTCAGCGCGAACGCTTTGGCCGATGCGATGACGCCCGAGGTGACATTGTCCTTGTTCACGGCAACCGAAATACGCGGCGGCATGGACGTCACCTGCACCGCAGTGTTGATGACGCAGCCGGCGCGCAGCCCGTCTGCCGCAGCGCTCACCACGTACAGACCGCTCGGCATGGTAAAGAACGCAGTTTTGTCCATAACGATCACTCCCCTAACTCGGGTTGGAACCTCATGAATGTATGTACCCACAAAAAAGGCGGCACCCATAACGGACGCCGCCTTTGAGACATATGTGTCAGAACAGTAAGAAAGATGAGACGCCCGCAGTTGCGGTGAAATAGGGACTGAATAGCCCCTCAAACAGGCAAAACAGTCCGTATTCCACCGCAACTTATACAGAGTGCCTAGCGGTTGCGTTCCTTAAGGGCGCGGTCGATCTCGCGTTGGACATCACGCTTGGCCATGTCCTCGCGCTTGTCGTAGAGCTTCTTGCCGCGGCCCAGACCCAGCAGCAGCTTTACGCGGCCGTCGGTATTAAAGTAGAGTTCCAACGGAACCAGCGCATAACCACGGTTGCGAAGTTTGCCGTCAAGAAAGTCGATCTCCTTGCGGTGCAGCAGCAGACGACGCCGACGGTCGGGATCGCGATTCCACACGCCACCATGGCTATAAGGGTGGATATGCAGGCCGACGAGCCAGCACTCGCCGCCACGAATCAGCGCAAAAGTGTCAGTGATCTGACAGGCGCGCTCGCGAATCGACTTGACCTCGGTGCCGCTCAGCTCAATACCGCACTCAAACGTCTCATCGATAAAGTATTCGTGATGTGCCGAGCGATTCTTGGAAATGAGTTTGCGCTCGCGCTTACTGGGCATCGCCGGCCTCCTTGGCGCCATCGGTTCCCTTGTCGGCACCTGCGCGCTTTGCCTTGCGCTCGGCATTGAGCTCGGCATCGCTCTCGCGCACCAGTTTGATAATCGCCGCGCAGGCCTCCTCGCCCACCAAGTCGCGAGCACGCACCGTCAGGCGCGTCGCCTCCTGCTTGTCGCCGTCGCTTGCAGCATCGGTCGCACACATGATCAGGCAGATGGCGATCTCGGCCGAAGGTGAGGTCGGCACGCCCTGCAGGGCGAGCTCACCCATCACGTGGTCGTCGCTCTCATCGGCGGCATCCGGATAGGTGGTATGGATCTTGTTGAGCAGGCGCGTCGTATGCGCATCGTTGGGCGCCAGGCGCAGCGCCAGACGCGCGCAGCCCACGGCAGCCGAAACGTTCTCGGTCTCGGGCTCCAAGAAGTACTGACCTAGATTGGCGTAAGCGCGGGCGGCGCACTTGCCATCGCTTGCACGCTCCAGCACCGAGAACGAGAGCGATGCCCATTCCTGCTTGTCCTCGAGAGCGCGGAACAGCTCGGCCAGATCCAGGCGGTAGTTGCAGTTCATGGGGTCCCAGCGCACGGCCTGCATCAAGGCGTTGCGAGCACTCACATAATCCTGCTGGCGAATGTAGGCAAACGCCATGTCAGAGTACAGGCGGTCAAACGGCACCTCGACCTGCACGAGCTCGCGCGGATCCTTCTCCACGCGGCGATAGGCCAAGCGCTCAAACTTGCTATCGAAGCTAAAGTATTGACGCTTCTCCTCCGTCTTGCACTCAGCGTCGATATACTCCTCGGCGAGCTCCACCAGACGCTCCAGCAGCGGCGTCGCCGTAGCCAAGTCGCCCTGCGCCAGATAGTTCTCGGCATACGTGATGTCTTGCAAGCTGATGGGCAGATCCATGGCTACTCCTCGATCTGAGCGAAACACGGCAGGCGCCGTATATACGGTCAATACACAAAACCCGGGTCTCTTACGAGGCCCGGGCGTTCAATTTTGGTAGCCCGTACCAGATTCGAACTGGTGATCTCCGCCTTGAGAGGGCGGCGTCCTAAACCGCTAGACGAACGGGCCATATGTAGCAAATGCAATGGCTGGGATGGAGGGAGTCGAACCCCCATTGACGGAACCAGAATCCGCTGTCCTGCCATTAGACGACATCCCAATGACTGCATCGCTGCGCTCGGCTGTGCCTTTGCGCAAGAAAGAAATATACGGGAAGTCTCGCCGTGACGCAAGCCCCAATTTTGACTTTTTTGAAATTCAGTCA
>DBEWTR010000022.1:0-3963 GCA_048205775.1 Collinsella sp.
CCTCGTGTCCGTTGAGCGACGCGCCCCACTCATAATGCTTGGGTCGGTGGGCTGATGTGTTGCATCCCTGAGGGCTACAAGGTTGAAATGAAGGTGGACAGGCGGCGGAGACCTTCGTCCAGGTCTTTGTCGGAAACGCAGTAGCTGAGGCGGATGTGGCCTTCGGTTCCGAAGCAGTCTCCCGGGACTAGGGCTACGTTTGCCTCTTTGATGGCTTTGATGCAGAAGTCTTCGCTGGTTAGGCCGAACTTTTTGATGCTCGGGAAAGTGTAGAAGGCTCCTGCGGGCTCTACTACGTCGAGGCCCATGGCGTCTAAGGCTGCGAGTACGCGTTCGCGGCGGGCTCGGTAGGCTTTGAGCATGGGGGTTGGGTCGACGGTCAGGGCTCGGGCTGCGGCGTCCATTTCGAAGGAGACGGCACTCGATACTAAGTATTGGTGAGCCTTGGCGATCTCGGCGATGACGGGTGCCGCTGCCGCGAGCCAGCCCAGGCGCCAGCCGGTCATGGACCAGGGCTTGGAGAAGCTCTCGATGATGACCGTCTGTTCACGCAGCTCCGGGTGACGCTGGGCAAAGCGCTCGTAGCCATCCACATAAACCAGGCGGTTGTATACGTCGTCGCAGACCACGTAGATGCCCGTCTGCTCCGCCACGCGCGCCACGGCGTCGAGCGATGCCGCGTTGAGGATGCAACCCGTAGGATTGTTGGGCGAGCAGATGACGATGGCCTTGGTCGCCGGCGTCACGCAAGCACGAAGCGCATCCTCGTCAATCTGGAATTGCGCAGGCTCCGTATCCAAAAAGACCGCTTTGGCGTGATTAGCCACGACGATGCTCTCGTACAGGCCAAAGGCCGGCGTGGGGATGATGACCTCGTCGCCGGGGTTGAGCATAGCCATAAATGTTGCCGACAGGGCTTCGGTCGCGCCGTCGGTTAGGATGACCTCGTCGGCCGAAAACGTAAGGCCCGCGTCCCCCATGTAGGCAGATAACGCCTCACGCAGGGCGGGGCGACCGTTGTTGGGCGGATAGTGCGTGTCACCGCGGTCCAGTGCGGCGGTCACCTCGGCGCTAATCACGTCGGGCGTGGGAAAATCGGGCTCGCCGAGCGCGAGCGCGATGCACCCCGGATGCTGGGCGGCGAGCGCGTTAATCCGGCGGATACCGGAGGGCTTGAGCATGGCAAGCGAGGTATTCATGGGCAGACGCATGGCGTTCCTTTCGTAAGGGTTGCACTAGGATAGCGCGGCGGGGCGCCACCAGACGGTGTAACCTAAACGGAAACGAGCCGGAAAGGAGATGGCATGGAGACGACCGCGCGCGGCGACGTACCAAAAACACTGCACACCGTTGCGTATATCAGTATTCCCAATAGCGCCGATCTTGATTTTTTGCTCTGGGACCTGCAGGATGCCATCGCCGCCTATGCTCAACTTTCCGGCACCGCACTCCCCCGCCCGGTCGACTTGAAGGCAAATGACGCCGGCAGCGTTGCCGATGGCATCGTGCTGGCCATTGAAGATGTGGCTGACGATGAGACGTTGACAGCCATCGAGCAGGCGCTTGAGCGCTTTGGCGGTACGGGAACGCGCGTCTATGTCGCGATTCGAGCCGCACAAGAGGGCACTGAGCAGGCGCGTGGGACCGCCGTTCGCCTGCACAAGGCATGTGAGCGCCATGGCCAATTGTGGTGTGGCGGCGTTGCCATCTGCGCCGGCAGCGGCATTGCGGCGCTTCGTCGCTCTCCGCGCATGGGACTCTTGCGGCGACCGTTTTCTGAGGCCATGGACAAGCTCGTGGGCGCCGTTCGCATGGGATGTTCCGTCGAACACGCGCAAAAGCTCGGTGGTGCCGCAACGGGTGGCGTCGACACCGACGGCATGGTGCGCGCCACGTCTGCACTGCCCACACCGATCTGGCACGCCGTTATGAGGCATCTTGCCGAGCACTCAAACTGCTAAATCGAAAAAGCCTGCCAATCAGCGGCGCCGCTCCACCGCTCAACAAGACGTTCCAGGCGCCAGGCGGCATTGGCAGGACTTGTCGAGGGCAGGACGATGGCGGGCAACCCCGTCCGATCTTGCAAGTAGCGTTTGTAGAGTCGCCCTGCCGTACCGCCGTTACAGACAACGACCTCGATCGGCGCGGCATCGGTAATGCGCTCGATATGTGCCGGCACAACGTTGCGAATGCTCGCGTCGTTCGAGCCCTTAATGTCGCAGCTCTCGATCACATCCCACAGGGCCACGCCGCCGTTCAGTAGCATGGATCGCTTGGCGGCAATCGAGGCATCGAGCGTCGCGGGCTCACCGCTTGCCAAAGGATCGCCCTCGTTGGGCGGCACGGGCACACCGAGGCACGCGGCCATCACGCGCCAAAAGCGGTTCTGCGGATTGCCGTAGTAGAAGGCATTGGCACGCGAGAGCACCGAGGGAAACGACCCCAGCACCAAAACGCGCGAGCGCTCGTCAAACACGGGCTCAAACCCATGCTCAATATGTTGATAGCCCTCGTCGGACGCAGCCATGGCCTAGGCCCTCAGCAGATAACGCACCTCGTAGGGCGCAAGCTCAAGGGAGCCCGCCAGCTCGACCGTGGGCGCGCCGTCGGCAAGCAGGTCGACAAAGGAGCCGTTGAGCTCGCCGGCGCCAAAGGTGTAAGGCTCGTCCACGGCGTTCACTGCCACGAGCACCGTCGCATCGTCGCAGGCGCGCTCAAACAACAGTTGCTTGTTCTGAATCACCACGTTGCGGTACGCACCGTAGTTGAGGGCACGGGCTGCCGCGTCGTTTGCCGAGCGCAGGTGCGCGAGCTGCGTGATGAACGCCGTCAGCTCGTTAGGCGCAGGCTCATCGAGCGCAGGCCGCAGCGCCCAGTCGCCATCGGGGCCACCCTTTTCGCCGGCAATTCCCCACTCGCTGCCGTAGTAGACGCACGGGATGCCCGGCATGCCAAAGAGCATGCCATAGGCGGGACGCAGACAGGACTTGTCGGTGAGGATGCTCGCCAGGCGCGGCACGTCGTGGTTGTCGACAAACGACAGCAGATGTTTGCCGCGGTAGATGCACCACGGATCGCCGCCAAACTGGCGGTGCAGCGAATGGGCGATCTCGAACATGTTGACCGAGTTAAAGCTGGAGTACAGGCCCTTGTAGCACTCGTAGTTGGTGCAGGAGTCGAGCATCTCGTCGTTGACGATTTGGTTGTAGTCGCCGTGGAGCGTCTCGCCGATCAGCACAAAGTCGGGCTTGAGCTCGCGGGTAAAGGCATGTAGGCGGCGCATAAAGTCGCGGTCGAGCATATAGGCGACGTCCAGACGCAGGCCGTCGACGCCAAAGACATCGGCCCAGCGGCGCACAGACTCGAGCAGGTAATCGACCACGGCAGGGTTTTGCAAGTTGAGCTTCACGAGCTCAAAATGGCCTTCCCAGCCCTCGTACCAAAAGCCGTCGCCATAGCAGGAGTCACCGTCAAAGCTAATGTGGAACCAGTCCTTGTACGGCGAGTCCCACTTGCGCTCCTGCACGTCGCGGAAGGCCCAAAAACCGCGGCCAACGTGGTTAAAGACGGCGTCGAGCACCACGCGGATGCCATGGGCATGCAGCGTCTCGCATGCGGCGGCAAAGTCGGCATCCCCGCCCAGGCGGCGGTCGATGTGGCGCAGGCTGCGCGTATCGTAGCCGTGGCTATCGGACTCGAGCGGCGGGTTGATCAGCACAGCGCCAACGCCGAGTTCCTGCAGGTAGTCGGCCCATTTGGCAATCTTCATGATGGGCGCATCGGGGCTAGCTGTGGCATCGGCGGCCTGGGCGAGCTCATCCTCGGCAACGGGGGCGGCGTTTTCGCGCGGAGCTCCACAAAAGCCCAGCGGATAGATCTGATAGAACGTCGTCTCGTATGCCCACATAGCAACCTCCCGGTAAGCTCAACACAACGACATCCATTGTATGCCTGCCGTGCATC
>DBEWTR010000039.1:0-5606 GCA_048205775.1 Collinsella sp.
ACGCGGGTCGATGACCACTACAGCGCCCTTAAAGCCCTTCAGCGCCTGCTCAGCAGCCGTCTGGATGCGCGAGTCGATGGTGAGCTTGGCGGTGTTGCCCGGCTGGGTCTGGCCCGCGAGCGACGCGATGGCGTTGTTCCAGCTGGAGTAATCCTTAGAGCCGGTGAGCGTGTCGTTCATGACGCTCTCGATGGCGGTGGTGCCATACTGCTGGCTCACATAGCCAACCACGTGCGCTGCCAGGTTACCGTTGGGGTAGGCGCGTACGTAGGTGCCGTCCTCCTGCTGCAGCGACTCGGCCAGCGTCACGCCGTCGGACGTGATGATGGAACCGCGCTGGATGTACTTGGAGCGGGCGATGGTGTGGTTGTTGGTCGGCATGTCCTGATAGTCCTTGGCATTGATGACCTGGACATAGGTGAGGTTGCCGATAAGGATGGCGAACAGCGCCGTAAAGGCGAGCACCGCACGGGTTAGACGGTTGGCGAGCACAACGCGGCCGAGCACACCGGATTCAGGCGTGTCGAGCAGGCGACGGCGCATACGCGAGCCGATGGAATGGCTGCCGCTGCCGTAGGAAGACGAGGTGGCAAAGCGCGTGCCCGTCGGGGCGGCGGCAGATGCGACCTGATCATCGGTGATGGCGGCCATGGTGCCGGTGCCGGTAAGCTCGGCCTCGCGTCCGGTCGCCTCGTCACCGGCGCGCAGCAGGAGCGCGACGATGATAAAGCTCGCCAGCAGAGAGGAGCCGCCCTGGCTCATAAAGGGCAGGGTGACGCCGGTCAGCGGGATCAGGCGGGTTACGCCGCCAACGATCAAGAAGGCCTGGAAGCTGATGGCGGCCGTAAGGCCTGTGGCACTAAAGGCGGCGAGGTCGGATTTAGCGCGGGCAGCCGTGGTGAGGCCACGCACGGCAAAGAGCATAAACAGGATGAGCACGGCGCCGCCGCCCAAAAGGCCCATCTCCTCGCCGATAGCCGAGAAGATAAAGTCGGACTCGACGACAGGGATGTTGTTGGCCATGCCGTTGCCGATGCCAACACCGACCAGACCGCCATCGGCAAGCGAGAAGAGCGACTGGACGATCTGGTAGCCTTGGCCCTGGGCGTCCTTAAACGGATCGAGCAAAACCTGGAAACGCACCTGAACGTGAGACAGGAACTTGTAGGCGCCCACGGCTCCAACGGCTAAGAGCGCAAGGCCGATAACGACATACGAAAAGCGCCCCGTGGCAACGTAGAGCATCAGCAAGAAGATGGTGTAGAACAGCACGGCCGAACCCAGGTCGCGTTCGAAGACGACGACGAGCAGGCACACACCCCACACGGCAAACAGCGGCAGCAGCAGTCGCAGACGAGGGATCTTAAAGCCCAGGATCTTGCGGTTGGAGATGGAGAGCAGCTCGCGGTTCTCGGCCAAGTAGCCGGCCAGGAACAGGACGATAAAGACCTTGGCGAACTCGCCAGGCTGGATGGTAAAGCCCGCGATGCGAATCCACAGCTTGGAGCCCGAGATCGTGGTGCCGATAAAGATGGGCAGCATCAGCAGGATGATGCCGATAATGCCAAAGGTGTACTTGTAGCGCATGACCACGTCGAGGTTTTTGACCAGTGCAAGTGTTCCCACCATCAGGGCCACCGAGACAAACAGGATGATGAACTGTGAGATGGCGAGAGCGGGGGCGAGACGCGTCACGAACGTGATGCCGATGCCCGAAAGTATAAATACGATGGGCAGGATGGCGGGGTCGGCACCGGGCGCCAAGATGCGCACGGCAATGTGGGCCGCGGCAAAGGCGGCAAAGAGGCCGATCGGTACGGCGAGCGTCTCAAAGGAGATGGCAGCGCCCGCGGTGAGGACGTACATCGCATACAGCAGGATGACGGGGAACGCCGAGGCGATGAGCAAGAGCAGCTCGGTGTTGCGGCGACTCATAAGCGGCACTCCCTTTCTAATTCTTATCGGAGGCTTCGGCCTCGGCGGACTGTTCGGCGGTTTTCTCGGAATCTGATTCGGAGGTCGATCCCTGATTGGTGTTGTCGCGAATCGTTTGCGCGTCGATCACCTGGCGGGTCTGCTCCTCGTCGATCTGGTGGCGGTACTTGGATATCGTGTCCTGCGCATCGTCGACACTTGTTTGCGGAATGCCCGCCTTGAGGCGGTTTTGCGTGTCTTCGGGCAGGTCGGACAGCTTGATGCTGGTTTCGCTTTCGAGCCAGTGGAGCTTGAGTCCGAGTGGCTTGCCGGGCAGGCCGCGCCAGACGGCGACATTGCCCTGGTAGGTACCCAGGTAGTACGAGCCGGTGACACCCGTGTAGGCCCAGATGCCAGCTGCCAGCACAAAGACGAGGGCCAGGATGGCGGCGATAGTAACGTTGCGGCGACGCACGCGTTGCGCCTCGCGCATGACGCCATCGTCAACCAGGTCAACGACTACTACGGTCACGTTGTCGTGGCCGCCGGCGGCAAGCGCCGCGTCCACTAGGTTGTCGACGCAGATTTGCGCGGTTGAGGACTGCGTGGCGATGTTCTCGATATCGCTATCGGGAATCATGCTCGAGAGGCCGTCGGAGCACAGGATCAGGCGGTCGCCTTCCTCGATATGCAGAGTGAAGTGGTCGGCATACATGGCGGGGTCCGAGCCCAGTGCGCGGGTGATGACCGAACGGTTGGGGTGGACGCGAGCCTCGTCTGCCGTGATCTCGCCGGCGTCCACGAGCTCCTCCACGTAGGAGTGGTCGCGGGTCACGCGGATGAGCGTGCCCTCGTGGAGCAGGTAGGCGCGAGAGTCACCCACGTGGGCGATGGCGAGCGTGTCGTTTTCGATATAGGCGCAAGTGGCTGTGCAGCCCATGCCGGGCTTGCCCAGGCCATTCAGGGCCGCCTCGATTACGGCGGCGTTGGCTGCCTCGACGGCTGCGGCCAGGCGTGCTGCGTCGGCAGACTGCGGGGCCGTCTTGGCGATGGTCTCGACAGCGATAGAAGAGGCCACCTCGCCGGCGGCGTGACCACCCATGCCGTCGCATACGCAAAAGAGCGGCGACTGCACCAGGTAGGAATCCTCATTGTGCGGACGCACGCAGCCAACGTCGGAGCGGGCGCCCCACATGAGTTGCGTGGTGGTGCCGGCATCATAGGTCGAGTCGGTCTCGATGCGCTCCTCGGTCAGGGGCTCAAAGCTCATGGTCGAGCCGGGGTCTTTGAGCTTGGCCTCAACGGCGGCAACGTCGATCTCTGCTGTGTCACCGGGAGAGACGGTGTTTGTCTCGGCGTTTGATTCGGAATCTCCGGTGTCCGGGGAGTCGGGCTCCTCGGAAACGCGGGCGGTCGACTCGTCATCTTGCGGGCTGACGTCTATAGGCTCGGGCGCCGGCGTAGACGCGGGCGCAACCTCGGACGCCGGGGCCATGGGAAACGCCGGCGCGGCGGGCTCGGGTGCCGCAAACACCGCAGCGCTCTCGTTGATTGCCGCGGCGACGGGCTCTGCAAAGTGAGCCGGCGCCGGGGTTGCTTCGGGCGCTGTGGGCTGTTCCGCAGCATGTGCGCCGATGGGCGCCGCTGCGGCATCCTCTTCGCCCTCGTTATCGGCGAGATCCGAAATATCATGCGTTACATGCGAAAGAGGCAGGGAGAACACGGTGTCCTCGGGCTCCACGGGTGCGGAGCCCGCCGGAGCGGCGTGGGCCGGCGCAGCTGTGGCGGCGGCCGGTGCCTCGGTCATAGTTGCGGACTTGTTCTCCTCGTCGATCATCGACGGTTCACCTTCATGACCACGTCGCCAATCTGGACTTCGTCGCCCTCACGCAGCGTCGCGGGCTCCACGAGTTGGCGGCCGTTGACGAGCGTGCCGTTAAGTGAGTTGAGGTCCTCGATGATGAGCGCCGGGCCCTGCAGCGAAAAGCGAGCGTGCGAGGCTGAAACGAACGGTTCGTTGATGCAGATGTCCGAAGATGGCGAGCGACCGACGATGACGGGGCCGAGCATGTCTACGTGGATGCCGCGGATACCGCGCGGACCCTTGTCCACATCGATCGTCCAGATAGCCGAGTCGCGGCGCTGTCCACGCACAAGTCCCACGCCGGTCTTCATGACGGCGAACAGAAAGATATAGAGCAGGGCGACCAGGACGATGCGGCCTGCAAAAAGGACGATATCGATGTTCATAAGCGACTATCCCCTAAATTCAAAGGTACTCAGGCCAAACGTCAGCAGATCGCCGTTGCGCAGCGGGCAGCGCGTAATGCGGCGGTTGTTGACGAGCGTGCCGTTGGTGGAATTGAGATCCTCGATCGACCAATCCGAGCCCGTAAAGGTGAGCTGGGCGTGGCGGCGCGACACGTTGGGGTCGCGCAGGGCAATGTCGGAAACTGAGCGCTCGCGACCGATGGTCACCTGTGCGGAGGTGATGCTATGGCTCTCGCCGCTCACGACGTCGACGAGCTGGGCGAGCGGACGCTGCGGGGCGCGAGTGCTCGCCATGTTGGAGGCGATGCCGGCTGCGGCGCCTAGGCCCACGGCGGCACCGGTCGCGGCGGCTCCGCCCATGCCGGCAAGCGCGTCACGCGAGACGGTCTGCGGCACCGGGATGGGAGCGGCGGGGTCGGGGATGCTAGGCGCGAAGGGGTCTGCCACGGCAAGCGGGTCGGGAGCGGCGGCGCGAGGCGTCGGCTGCTGCTGGGGCATGGCGGCGGGGCGCTGCTGCTGCGGGGCAGCAAACTGCTGCTGGCCGGCGCGCGGGGCGCTGGCGGCACGGCTTGCCGCGGAGTTGTTCTGGCCCAGGCCGTTTTGATAGGCGCGCTCTTCTTCGTACAGGCGGCCGAGCGTGGGGGCATCGACGTTCTCAGCAAAGACCGAGAACTTGCCGGCACGCAGCTGCGGATCGATCATAAAGCGCACGAGGGGCTCGCCGACAAACACATAGCGGCGCTTTTCGGCCTGTGCCTTCACAAACTCGCGGACCTCGCGCGAAAGCTCGGGGTAGAACGGGGCGAGCATGGGATCGTCGTCGGCGGCGATAAGGATGGTATAGAGTGCCGGCGCCGTGTTGACGCCGTTGATCACCAGAGTCTGATCCTCCATGTCGCGAGCGGCCTGCTTGGCAAGCTTCTTAAAGGAGAACGGGGCACGGGTGGCACCGAAGATGCCGGCCACGTGGTCCTCGAAGATGTTCAGGAAGTTCACGAAAGATCACTCTCCGTATAGGTTCTTTGGTATCCGAGCAAATATAGGCATATCCCAACGATTATAGAGGATAGGGTTCCCGCAACCGCCGCCTTGGCGACGACCGCGGCTGCAAGGCTGGCAATTTCCATATGGTGTGCAAGACAGGACGCCGCTGCGCAGCCGATGCCGGTGACAGCGATTGCGGCGATTGCGGCAAGGTTTGAGCCCTGATTGGCACGCTTGGCATGGGCATTGAGCAGCGCAGATGACGCCGCGGCAGTTGTCGCGACCAGCACAAAGGCGACCCAAAGGAGCGGGTCTCCCAGCGCTGCGGCAACGTTACCGAGCCCCAGCACGCCTCCGGCTGAAAGCGCGACCGTGGCCAGACGGGCAAAAAGCGCGCCCATGCCCGTTGCCGCGGCGGCGCTTGCCGGGCCGAGCCA
>DBEWTR010000044.1:0-5844 GCA_048205775.1 Collinsella sp.
ATAATCGACTCGATATCGGGGTCCTTGGTCATGTCGCGCTCGTCGAGGTTGAACTCGACCATACCCGACTTTTCCAGACGCGCTTTCATACGCGAGACGGCGTGATCGCGCTTGACTCCGTCGGTACCGACGATCAGATATGCCGGCAGCAGACCGGTTTCGGACATTGCGCTCCCCTCCCGCAGGCCTTCGTATTCGCTCCGTGCCATTCTAGCCCAGGGGCCCACCACACGCCAACGACGTCGTCACGGTCGCTGACATCGCATCGCAAAGCCATTCGCAGTCGGCGTGACGGTAATGTCGCCGTGTTCGATAGTACACGCGAACACGCCGCCCGCTTCCTTAACGGCATCGATGCAGGCGTCGGACGGATGGCCGTATCGATTCCCCTCGCCCGCGCTCGCGAGGGAAAGCTCGGGCTTCAGGACGTCCAGCAACTCACCATCGACTGAAACCTTAGAGCCGTGATGCCCAAGTTTAAGGACATCGATATCCCCCACCTCCTGCACGAATTCCCGTTCTTGGTCGAGCTCGGCATCGCCGGTGAGGAGCATACGCAGGCCCTTGCCTTCCTGAATATAAGAGAGCAGCAGGACAAGCGAGTCCTCATTTCCCTCGCCATCCACGGACTCGAATGGCCACATCACGCGGGCGCAAAATGAGCCGATGTCGACTGTATCCCCACGGCGCACCTGCCGATACTCCACGCCAGGTCGGTTCAACACCTCGGCAGGAGCATCCTCCAGCGCATCAGCCGCCACGGCAATCGTTCCGACCGAAAACTGTTCGAGCACGGCAGGCAGACCACCCCAGTGGTCCTCATCCCAATGCGTCACAAAGACGGCATCGATATGGTGCACGTTATTGCGGACCAACGCCGCCACCACGCGCTCGTCGAGCCCGCAGTCGACGAGTGCTACTGCGCCGCCCTGGCGGATAAGAATCGCATCGGCCTGGCCCACATCGAGCACCGTCACCGAAGGCGGAGCGAACCGATCCCAGTAGGCGTACGGAATCGCAGCCAAGAACACCAGGCACGTAAGCCCCACCGCCCTAGGACGTGCACGGGGACGCGGCCACCAGACCAGCAGAACCGCCAGCAAACACGGCACTAGGTAAATCCACATGCTATCGGGCGGCACACTCACGGATGCACCCGGCACGGCGGCAAACAGCTGCTCGAAGAACAACGCGCAACGGGCGGCAACCATGGGCACAATGAGCGCCCAAATCCGCAATGGTGCCACGAGCGAATAGGGAACCAGTACGATCGACACAGCGAGCAGTACGCTCACCACCGGACCGATGACCGCATTTGCCAGCGGAGCAATGAGCGAGAACGTACCGAAGGCAGGAATGGTAATGGGGAGCGTCGCCAACTGCGAGCACAGCGTGACGGAAAGCATGCTGGCAACGCCCGACGGCACACCCAACTCACCCAAAGCGTAGGTCGCATAGGGGCAAAAGCACAGAATGGCTAAGACGCTGGCACATGAAAGCTGAAAGCCCATCTCGAACAGCACCGTCGGCCGCAGTAGCACAAAGATGGACATGGTTACGAAGAGCGCCGATGCGCCGTGCCGGCGACGCCCTGCGCCGTTTACGACAAGCGTCGCGAACACCATGCAGCACGCGCGCACGGCCGAGGGAGACGCGCCCGTAAAGGCAGCGTAGCCCACAAGCGTTATCGCCAATATCGCCCGCCGAAGACCACGTGAACACCGAGTCTTTTGCAATACGCCCTCAATTACAAACCCCACGATAGCCAAATGGCTGCCCGAGACGGCGATAAGATGCGCCGTACCCGTCACCGAAAACCAGTCGCCCGCCTGCTGGGCGCGCAGCTCGGCCGAACGACCGCAGACGACACCGGCTATGAGCGCACGCGCCGGGTCGGTCGCAGGCGCAATGGACGCAAGCAGCTCATTTCGCAGCCGAAGCAGCGGCCCCGGAGAGCCCTCATCGACCGACAAAATCCGAACGGCTTTAACCTTGCGCACCTCGCCTCGGAGCGCTCGCGATCGTCCATACGCATCGTTCTCAAAACGTGAAACGCGACCGATAACACACACGTGCGCCCCAAACTTGAGCTCGCGGTCACACGTTAGGCGAACCGTTGCCAAGCTCTTACCGTCCGCGCGTGCCTCGCAGGTATAGGAATACACGTCGTCGTTTATGGATGGATCGCCCTGCACGACAAACTCGAGGCCGCTTGCCGCTCGACCGTCGAGCGCCTTCGAGGCGCTGAGCGCACCCACAGCCCACCACGCCGAGACGACCGCTCCCGCCACGAGACCGACGGACGCGGCATACAGCCACCGCTTCCAAGGGGCAAGCCGCGCACAAGATTGAGCCAGCACAACGAATACCGCCGCCGCAACGGGAATGGCCCATAGCAGCCCGACCGCCGGCGTCCGCTCTCTCAGCAGCGCATCTGCGGCCACGTTGAGCACCAAGGCGCAGCTCACGCACATGCCGACACACAGGGTCATCGTCCATGGCATCAGGGGCCGCGGAGGCATCACATGTTCGCGCTCGGTCGCACTCATACGCAGATGCAATCTTTGATTTTGGCAAGCTTCTTCTCGCCGATTCCCGACACACGCATCAGATCGTCAACCGAGGCAAAAGCACCGTTCTTTGTCCGCTCATCGATGATCGACTGTGCCATGGAGGGACCGATACCCGAGAGCGTCTGCAGCTCTGCCGCGCTTGCCGTATTGATGTTTACCAGTCCTGTTGCGCCACTCACGCCCGATGATGCGGAGGTCCCACCATCAACACCGGCTTCCGCAATGGGCGCCTGCTGCTCCCCTACCGTTGGAACGTGAATCTTCTGCCCATCGACGACCTTAGATGCCCGATTAAGCCCCGTAACGTCTGCCTCGGGCGCCAGCCCGCCGGCGGCATCGATCGCCTGAGCCACCCGGGCGCCGTCCTTGAGGCGATATACACCGGGCGACACAACGGCGCCATCGACATCGACATAGACCTCTGCGGCAGCAGAAGCCTTAGACGAAGAGCCTTCGGATGTCTTTCCGCTCGAGGCATCGCCGGATCCCGGCTCCACCAACGAGCCTGAACCGTCAGTGCGCTCAAACGACACGCCGCCGGCATCGCCGCCAAGGTTCGCCATCGCCAAGCCGCTCGCCATCGCCATGACGACCAGTATCGCCATCACCACTGCCTTATGACCGAGCAGCTTGCCCGCCCAGCGGTCCATCTTTTTGACCCGTTCGTGTTGCTCGCGCTGCGCCATAGCAAACACCTCCCAACACCATCGTGTCAGGAAACGAGCACCGCAGCCTCCGCACGCCCACACCGTTTTTCGCGGTCAAACCAAAATCTGACCAAAACCTTGCGAGAAAATGTCCATTTATTCAGGCACACGTCGACAAATGAACATTTTGGAAACAAACGCGCAGATAAATAAAGGCCGACGATACAAATACATCGTCGGCCTATGCACAAATTTACTCGTGATCTTGGTAAATCTCACGCGGAGCAAGCTCCGAATGTTTGCGTTTTAAGGTCTTAGGGGCCTTATACGTGTTGCTCTCGAAGTCAATGTACTCGGTCTGCTTGAGCAGGCGCTCGATCATCTCCTCGTGATCGAACAACTCCCAGGCCTCATGCACGGCATCGAGTTTAGCGTGCGTCTCGGGACGGCGCGGCATAAACAGCGTGCAGCAGTCGGGAGCGGCCTCAGTCGAGATATCGAACGTACCGATCTCCTCGGCGCGCGCGATGATCTCCTGCTTGTCCGAACCGATGAGAGGACGGAACACGGGGATCTTCACGGCCTCGTTGACGGCCATGATGTTCTCAAGCGTTTGGGAGGCAACCTGCCCAAGTGATTCGCCCGTAACGATAGCCTTGGCACCCTCGATGTGTGCAATGCGCTCGGCAACCGAATACATAATGCGGCGATACATAATCACGCGCAGGTTGCTGGGACAGGTGACCGAAATCTCACGCTGGCAGTCGCCAAACGGCACCACGTACAGGCGGCCGATCTGGACACCCGGCTCAAGCGCACGGATGATGTCCTGCACCAAATACTCGCTCGTATCGGGCGTCTGCGGACGACCGGAGAAATGTACCGGCACGCACACCGCGCCGCGACGCGCGAGCATCCAGGTCGCCACCGGAGAATCGATACCCGACGACAACAGCGTCACGACCTTGCCGGCAGAACCCACCGGCAGACCGCCCACGCCACGCTCGGAGCGCGCATACACGTAGACGCTACCCTGGACCACCAGTACGTGCACCATCGCATCGGGGTCGTGCATTTGAACCTTTTTATCGGGGAAGGCCTCGCACAGTACCTCGCCCACCTGACGATTGATATCAATCGAGGTGAGCTCATAGTCAGTATTGGAGCGCTTGGCGTGCACCTTAAACGAATCGAAAGGACCAAACTCGCGCAGTGCCTTCACGGCGGCGGCGCAGTACTCTTGCGGGTCGCGGTTGGTGTGATACGCCAAAGACACACGAGCAACGCCGGGAACGGTGCGAATGACACGCGCCGCCTCATCGGCCTGATGCTCGTTAAAGGTCACGAGAATATAACCGGAAATTCGAGACACGGCATTCACGGAAAAGGCGGCCAAGGCCGCCTTGATGTTATCCATGAGGATATGCTCAAAATGTGCGCGGTTCTTACCCTTCAGTCCAACCTCGTGATAGTGGACCAGGCAGACGCGAGCCGCCATTTAGGCTTCAGCAACCTTGTGGCCGAGCGCCTTCTCGTAACGGGCCTCGTCGTAAGAGATGTCGCCGTCGACAATCTCGTCCATAGCCATCGAGATGGTATCGGCACCGGAAAGCCCGATGGTGATGTCATCGACATCCTGGACGGCAAGCACGCGGTTGTGCTGGCCACGCAGCATGCTATTGATGTCGCAGGCGCGCTTGGAGGCAAGCGAAGCGAGCAGGAAGCGGTTGTGATCGGTCTTCTCCAGAAGATCGTCAATGCAAGGCTTTACAACGGACACGGACCTCAGATCCTTTCATGCATATCGAGAACGCGAACGAGCTCATCGGTCGCGCGGTCGAGATCGTCATTCACCACGACGTCGTCGTAGCGGTCGGCAAGGGCAAGCTCATCGGCGGCGTTTGCCATACGCAGCTCGATTGTCTCGGGCGTCTCGGTACCGCGACCGACCAGACGCTCGCGGAGTACCTCAAGCGAAGGCGGCTTGATAAAGATCAGCACGGCCTCGGGGAAACGCTCCTTCACCTGCAGGGCACCCTGGACATCGATCTCCAAAATCAGAGATGCGCCAGAGGCGAGCTTGGACTGGACCTCGCTCACCAACGTGCCGTAGCAGTTACCGTGGACCTCGGCCCACTCAACAAACTCACCGTTTGCCACGCGGCGGTCGAACTCCTCGCGCGTCAGAAAAAAGTAGTTGACGCCGTCGACCTCACCTTTGCGTGGTGCTCGCGTGGTAGCCGAAACCGTCAGGCCCAGGTTCGAGCGGCGCTCGCGCACACGAGTGACGAGCGTACCCTTGCCTGCGCCTGACGGTCCAGAAATCACAAAGAGCTTGGAATCCTGAACGCTCACTTATTTGGTCAGCTGCTCGAGGAGCTGCTCGCGCTGACGGACGCCGAGGCCCTGGACGCGACGGGTAGCGGAGATACCGAGCTCCTCCATGATCTTGGCGGCCTTGGCCTTGCCATAACCAGGGAGAGACTCGATGAGGGTGGAAACCTTCATGCGGGAAGCGATGGGGTCATCGGAGTTGAGCACGGACTCGAGGGACTTCTCGCCCTTCTTGATCTGCTCGCGAAGCTCAGCGCGGGCGTGACGTGCGGCAGCAGCCTTCTCAAGAG
>DBEWTR010000052.1:0-4989 GCA_048205775.1 Collinsella sp.
GAGGGGCGAGATGGGGTGCTTGGGGCCGGCGCAGCGTCAAGCCTGAAGGTGATCTTGGCTACGGTCGCAGATGGCTCGGGCGTCGTTGATGTTGATGGCCCGGGTTGCGAGGCCAGCGTCGAAGGCCTGGCGCGCCAGAGCCTCGTTGCAGGCAAGGGCCAGCGTGCGGCCGTCGACCAGGTCGAGCGAGCTCTTGCCGCGCAGACGGTCGACACCGGAGCGCGCGACCACGATGTTGTCGAAACCCTCGGTCTTGTAGCCCTCGATGATCACCACGTCGACATCGTTGTAGCGCGACAGCAGCTCGCGCGCGGGCATCTCGTCCTCCTCGCGCGTGTCGGCGTACTCCGCCCAGCGCGTGGCACAGATGAGCCCCACGTGCTTGGAGCCGGCCTGGTGATGGCGCCACGTGTCCTTAGCGGGCACATCGATATCAAAGCCGTGATGCCCGTGATGCTTGAGCGAACCCACGCGCAGGCCGCGGCGGGTGAGCTCGGCGATAACCTTCTCGACGAGCGTGGTCTTGCCCGAGTTTTGGTAGCCGATAAACGCGATCGCGGGGACGGCCGGTGTCGGAGCCGCGGGCGCGACGGCGACGGATGCGCTCGCGGGCGCAGCACCGTCAGCGGCCACGGCCTCAGCAGCAGCGGCCTGACGCTCTGCACGATCCCACACGCCCGAGCGACCGCCCTCCTTGTGCAGCAGGCGCACGTCGACGATCTCCATGCCGCGATCGACGGCCTTGCACATGTCATAGATGGTCAGACACGCGGCACTCGCGCCGGTCAGGGCCTCCATCTCGATACCCGTCTTGCCCGTCACGCCGGCCGTAACCAGTACGTGAAAGCCAACCTGCCCGTCCGCGCGCGCCGGCGCCCAGCCTTCGGGCACGTCCTCGACAGGCGTCCCCGCCGGAGCGATGGGCGCAATGTCGCATTTACTCTTGGTAATGAGCAGCGGATGGCACATGGGAATGATGTCGCTCGTGCGTTTGATGGCCATAATGCCCGCCACGCGCGCGCAGGCAAGCACGTCGCCCTTTTTGGCGCGGTCCTGCAGCACCATAGCCTGCGTCTCGGGGTGCATGAGAATGGTGCCCTCGGCGATGGCAATGCGATGGGTCTCGGCCTTGTCGGACACGTCGACCATGCGTACCTCGCCCTTGGCGTCCACGTGCGTCAGCTCGTCGCGACGGGCGTCACGGGCGGACTCGGCGACAGCGCTGGCAGTCGGCTGCGCGGACGCGTCGGCGTTGCCAGCATTCGCCGCAGCCGTGACTTTGTGGGCAGACATCGCGGCCCTGCGAGCGGCCTTGGTGGCATCGGCGTACCTGCTCTTGGCCATATGATCATCCTCCGATTTGGGACATAAATCGTTGCGTGCCCTCAATTATCGCGTGTTCCTGCGGTTTGTGGGCCACGGCATCGCGCCAAATCGAAAGTACCTGCATATCATCACCACGGCGCAGCGCCTCGCGCACCGAATACTCGGCATCGCTGAACAGGCACGGACGCACGTTGCCATCGGCCGTCAGGCGCAGACGGTTGCAATTCGCACAAAAATGGTTGGACATGGCGCTAATAAAGCCAATCGTTCCCGCCGCGCCCGGAAAGTGCCAATAGCGCGCAGGGCCCGCGCCGGCAGGAGCGTCGTTGATGTCGAGCGGCTCGAGCTCGCCCAGTCCCGTCGCGGCGGCCCCGTCATTGATGCGCGCCCGCAGCTCGTCGCTCGGCACGGTATCACTCGCGTCCCACAGCTCGGGATTGAGCGCGGGCGCATGCGGGTCCACAGTGCAATGCGAGCTCGTGTGCTCATCGCCGATGGGCATGTATTCGATAAAGCGCAGGTGGATGGGGCGGTCGAGCGTGAGCCGCGCGAGGGCCGCCACATCTTGGTTGAGCCGGCGCACCACAACGCAGTTCACCTTAACGGGCTCAAAGCCCCAAGCCAGCGCCGCGTCGATGCCAGCCATGGTCTGCTCGAGTCGACCCAGGCGCGTGATCTTTCCAAAGAGCGTAGGGTCAAGCGTGTCGAGCGAGACGTTGACGCGGTTAAGGCCGGCGTCCTTGAGCTGCGGTGCCAGCTTGGGCAGCAGGGCGCCGTTGGTGGTAAGCGAGATGTCCTCGATCTGCGGGATCTCGCGGATATCGCGAATGAGCGGGATGATACGCCGGCTGACCAGCGGCTCGCCACCCGTCAGGCGTACGCGACGAATGCCCTCCCCCGCCACCAAGCGCACAAAGCGGGCGATTTCCTCGGCGCTGAGCAGCTCGTCGTGCGCGCGGGGCGCCACGCCATCGGCTGGCATGCAGTAAATGCAGCGGAAATTGCACTTGTCGGTAACGGCAATGCGCAGGTAGTTGATATCGCGGCCAAAGCCGTCATGTTGCACGTGCCCGTCCACGCAGCCTCCCCTCACGCGGCGTTTTATTCTTCGGAAAACATAATACCGCACGGGAGAATCATGCCGACACCCGTACGACAGGACAGGTCGTTTCGAGCAAAACGGACTTTCCAAGCCCATCCTCAGCACGCAAACCATCACAACATTCGATGCTTTTCCCGTTTTTGGCAAAAAACGTCGAATGTTGTGATGGTCTGCCTGCCCGCAGCGCCCCGTAGAAGGACCAAAACGTCCCTAAAGGACGCCGTCCCAGTGCCGAATCACGAATTCTCGCAGGTCGTTCTGCCGCTTTTGGAACGCTTCGCTTCGGTCGCACTTAAGACCCATAGCGAGCGCGATGGCGTTCATCGCCCGGTGCAATTGCAGCTGGTGGGCAAACTGAGTCCCGGTGAGGACGATCATCCTAAAGCCCAGCGCGCTCAGCACGGTCATACGCTCCGCATCCGACGCGCTGCGCTGTTTATCAAGATGGTCCGAACCGTTGTATTCAATCCCCGTACCGCTCGCAGGCGCATATACGTCGATCTCGAAATACCCGGCCTTTGCGAGATACTTGAACTCGTTGGGAACATCGACCCGATGGTTGAGCTCGATCTTGGCGTATCCCAGCCCGCCCTGGGAACGTTTTGCTACGACCATGATTGCGGTGGCCGTCTCCATGGGCGACCGCGCGCCATCGTGCACGCGCTTGAGCACGGCGGCCGCGCGTATAGCCCCCTGACGAGATCGGTTCTCATTGCAATAGGCAATCAAGTCGGCAACGGTATACCTCTGCCCCATCTCGATATAATCGCCTGTCGACAGATGATTCAAATGGTATCGGGCGCAGATTTCGTAGCCATATTCCAGCTGCTCGGGCTCGCTCATCCACGAACCCGCCTGGACAAAGCACATGAGCTCATCAACCACTAGAAGGCCCTCTGCTACCTCGATAAGATGGCCTGGAGGTACCGGTGCCCCAAACACGTGGCACCTGAATCCAGCCGGCGTCGAGCGCTCAAAATCGAAGTTGACGAGCGTGTCGATATGATCGAGCTCTTCTCGCGGAATACCGAGCGAGACCAGATAGTCGGCAACGATTCCAACTGCCGTTGAAGCCCTCAGCCCCTTGGCATCGAGTCCCAATTTGGGCAGGCTCGCGGTCGGCTCCGCCTCGTTAGCAAGCGAGTCCTCATCGTATAGGCTGCTTGCTCGCGAGAGCGGCTCGGACGGGCGCGCCACGTTGTGGTACAGCCAGGCAGTCTTATGGGACAGGACAATCGGCAGGTCCATGAGCCCTCCAATGGAGTCGGATAACCAACCTTATTCCCCTGCCCACGGGTCCGCACACCTTCGTGCACAAGAAAGCGATTCCACCCGGTCGAGTGGCAGAAAAACCATCACAACATTCGATGCTTTTCCCGATTTTGGCAAAAAACGCCGAATGTTGTGATGGTTTGAGGCGAGGTGAGGGGCACGGAGGGGTCAAAGTATCGTGCTCGAACGGGTTAATCCAACTCTTTTAAGCCATGCGCCAGCTGCCAGTACTCGCCGTGCTGGGCGAGCAGCTCTTCGTGCGTGCCGCGCTCGATGATGCGGCCGTGTTCGAGGACCATGATGGCATCGGCGTCGCGGACGGTGGACAGGCGGTGCGCGATCATAAAGGTGGTGCGTCCGCGCATGATGCGGTCCATACCGCGCTCGATGAGCTTTTCGGTACGCGTGTCAATGGAGCTCGTGGCCTCGTCCAGGATGAGCACCGGCGGGTCGGCCACGGCCACGCGCGCGATGGCGAGCAGTTGGCGCTGGCCCTGTGACAGGTTAGCGCCGTCGGCCGTAACCGGTGTGTCGTACCCTCTAGGCAGGCGGCGGATAAACGAGTCGGCGCAGGCTGCCTCGGCAGCGGCGCGCACCTCCTCGTCGGTCGCGTCGAGCTTGCCAAAACGGATGTTCTGCGCAATGGTGCCGCTAAACAGGTGCGTATCCTGCAGCACAATGCCGAGCGACCCGCGCAGGCTGGCCTTGGCAATGTGCTTGACGTCGATGCCGTCGTACGTGATCTCGCCGTCATCGACCTCGTAGAAGCGGTTGATGAGGTTGGTAATGGTCGTCTTGCCGGCGCCCGTGGAGCCCACAAACGCAATCTTTTGCCCCGGCTTGGCAAACAGGTTGAGGTCCGTGAGCACGCGGGCGCCCGGCACGTAGGAAAAGTCCACGGCATGGAAGCGCACGTCGCCGGCAAGCGGGACCAAGCCGCACGTGAGCTCGGTGCCGTCGGCGGCCACCGCGCGGCCCGACTCATCAACGGCTGCCACGTCATGCAGGTGCCCGTAGACGCCCACGCCCTGGTCCTCGGGAATTTTCCACGCCCACGCGGCATCGCCCGTCTGCACCAGCTCCACGCAGCCCTCGTCCACCTCGGGCTCAAGGTCCATGGCGGCAAACAGGCGCTCGGCACCGGTCAACGCGTTGAGCAAGAAGTTGCCGAGCTGCGTAAACTGGTTGATGGGCATGGCGGCCTGGCGCACAAAGACCAGGTAGCTCGCGAGCGCACCTACGTCGGCGAGCCCCTTGATGCAGAGCATGCCGCCCGCCACGGCGACGAT
>DBEWTR010000213.1:0-5255 GCA_048205775.1 Collinsella sp.
CAACAACCCTCCGCGAAATCTTAAGGAATTGCGCTCAACCTACAGCTTAATGTCAAAGTTGATTTCGGGGACGGCGGCCAGGTCGGCCAACGTCACGCCGTCGACGTACTTTTCGATCACGTCGTCCAGGCCGCGCCAGAACTTGACGGTCGAGCAAAGATCGCTGCGAGTGCAGCTGTTGTCGATGCCATCGCACGCCACTGGAGCCGTGCTGCCCTCGACGGCGCGCAGGATGTCGCCGGCACGCACCTCGGCCGGGTCCTTGGCCATCATGTAGCCGCCGCCCTTGCCGCGCACGCTCTTAAGCAGGCCCGCCTTCATAAGCGGACGAACCAGCTGCTCCAGATACTTTTGTGAGATATGCTCGCGGTCGGCAACCTCGCGCAGGGCAATCTTGCCCTCGGCGTCGCCCAGCGCCGCGATATAGATCATCAGCCGGAGGGCATAGCGGCCCTTGGAAGAAATGAGCATACCTACCCTCCCATCGCATCTGGGACAACATAACCAGGTTTGTTTGTCCCAAATCTTAAGTAAATGGGACAAACACAACAGGTTATTTTGTCCCAGAATTTGAAAAGTCGAGTGGATTAGTCGGGTTTTCCCTTGACTAACGCCGAACCCATAGTAACTTTATTCCGAGAAGATTCCTAGGGTTTAGTACACCTATGAGTACACCATATACAGAGAGGGACAGCATGAGCGCAAATCCGCTGCTTTCCATCGAAGGTCTGACCGCCTCCGTGGACGAAAAGACCATCCTCCACAACGTCAACCTCAACGTCGCCGCCGGCGAGACCCACGTGCTGATGGGACCCAACGGCGCCGGCAAGTCCACCCTCGGCCACCTGGTCATGGGCGACCCCGTCTATACCGTCAATGACGGCCGCATCGTCTTTGACGGCCAGGACATCACCGAGCTCACCACCGACAAGCGCTCCCGCGCAGGCCTGTTCTTGAGCTTCCAGGCTCCGGTCGAAATCCCAGGCGTGCCGCTGTCGAGCTTTTTGCGCGCCAGCATCGCCGGCCGCCCCGGCCTGGAGATGAAGGGCAAGGAGTTCCGCCGTCGCGTCAAGGAGCTCGCGGCCGAGCTCAACATGGATACCGCCTATCTCAACCGCGAGCTGGGCGTAGGCTTCTCGGGCGGCGAGAAGAAGAAGGTCGAGATGCTCCAGCTTCTGCTGCTGCAGCCCAAGCTCGCCATCCTCGACGAGACCGACTCGGGCCTAGACGTCGACGCCCTGTCCACCGTCAGCCACGGCATGGACGCCTACCGCAAGAGCTGCGACGGCTCCATGCTCATCATCACGCACAACACGCGCATTTTGGAGCACCTGGATGTCGACCGCGTCCACGTTATGGTCAAGGGCCACATCGTGCGCGAGGACGACGCCTCGCTCATCCCCTGGATCGACAAGAACGGCTTTGAGACCTTCGAGCGCGAGGCCGCCGAGCAGCGCGCCCAGGCCGAAGCCGCCGCTGCCGAGCAGCAGGCGTAAAGGGGCGACGCAATGACCAAGAACCGCACCGAGGTCGCGGACATCGACCGCAGCCTCTACGACTTCACCTACGGCGAGGAGGGATTCGAGCGCCTCGATGCCGGCATCACGCCCGACATCGTGCGCGAGATCAGCGCCAAGAAGGACGAGCCGCAGTGGATGCTCGACCTGCGCCTCAAGTCCCTCGAGATCTTCAACCGCTTCCCGGATCCGACGTGGGGCCCCTCCATCGAGGGCCTGGACATGGACAACATCGTCACCTACGTCAAGCCCAACACCGACCAAAAGCACGACTGGGAGTCGGTGCCCGACGACATCAAGAACACCTTTGAGCGCTTGGGCATCCCCGACGCCGAGCGCAGCTACCTGGCAGGCGTCGGCGCACAGTACGACTCCGAGCTGGTCTACCACAACATGCAGGACACGGCGTCCAAGATGGGCATCGTCTACTCCGGCATCGAGGAGGCCCTGCACGACCCGCAGTGGGAGCCGCTCATCCACGAGAAGTTTATGACGCTCATCCCGCCCACCGACCACAAGTTTGCGGCCCTGCACGGCGCCGTGTGGTCGGGCGGTTCGTTTGTCTACGTGCCCAAGGGCACCAAGCTCGATTTCCCGCTGCAGAGCTACTTCCGCCTCAACGCCAAGGGTGCCGGCCAGTTTGAGCACACGCTCATCATCGTCGAGGACGATGCCGACCTGCACTTCATTGAGGGTTGCTCCGCGCCCAAGTACAACGTGGCCAACCTCCACGCCGGCGCCGTCGAGCTCTTTGTGGGCAAGCGCGCGCACCTGCGCTACTCGACCATCGAGAACTGGTCCAAGAACATGTACAACCTCAACACCAAGCGCGCGCGCGTGGACGAGGACGGCGACATCGAGTGGATCAGCGGCTCCTTCGGCAGCCACGTGGGCTACCTCTACCCCATGAGCGTGCTCAACGGCCGTCGCGCCCGCTCGAGCTTTACCGGCATCACCTTTGCCGGCGCCGGGCAGAACCTCGACACCGGCTGCAAGGTCGTGCTCAACGCGCCCGAGACCTCGGCAACCGTCGAAACCAAGGGCATCTCCAAGAGCGGCGGCATCCAGACCTTCCGCAGCTCTATCGTTGCGACACCCAAGGCCGAGGGCTCCAAGGCAACCGTGAGCTGCCAGTCGCTCATGCTCGACGACCAAAGCCGCTCCGATACCATCCCCGCCATGGACATCCGCGCCAAGAATGTCGACATCGGCCACGAGGCCACCATCGGCCGCATCGGCGACGACAAGGTGTTCTACCTGATGAGCCGCGGCATCTCGGAGGAAGAGGCCCGCACCATGATCGTCAACGGCTTTGCCAACCCGGTTTCCAAGGAGCTGCCGCTGGAGTACGCCGTCGAGATGAACAACTTGATCAAGCTCGAGATGGAAGGAGCGATCGGATAATGAACCAGACCACGAACACCGCTGCTACCACCCTTGAGCAGGTCAATGCGATGCCAGCTGCCACTTGGGGTTGGCTGAAGATGAACCAGACCAAGCTCGAGCTCTCTGACGAGCTTGCCGCCGCTCCCACCGAGGCTGTTAAGGTCGAGGGCTTGGACGAGCAGTTCCGCGGCGCTGCCGACGCATTTAACGCCGCCATGGACGCCATGGCCGAGCGCTTCCCCGAGCGCCGCGCCTCCGCCCCCGGCGACGCCGCCGACCGCGCCCGCATCACGCCCGAGACCGAGCTCGACGTGCCTGCGACCTCCATCTACCAGGCCGGTGCCATCAAGCTCGAGGAGGAGCTCTCCCCTGCTGAAGCCTTCGAGACCGGCATGGGCGAGGCTGCCTACACTTACTTGGCCGACCACGCCACCAAGCGCATCGTCATCGATGTGCCCGCATACAAGCACGCCACGGTTACCGTGCGCGTGAGCGGTGTCGATGCAGCCGCGGCCATCGCCGCCATCGACGTCGTCGCCCGTCCCCAGTCGACGCTCGATCTGCTTATTGCCCTGGACTCTCCCGTTGCCGGCCAAGGCGTCGTGGGATCCGTGCTACGCGTGTGCGCCCACGAGTACGCCACCGTCAACGTGACCTGCACGCAGACGCTCGACGATAGCTGGATCGCGCTCGACGACACCGGCCTGTTCCTGGACGAGGGCGCGCGCGTCAACGTGCAGCACACCGTCCTGGGTGCCGGCGCCAGCGCCACCGGCCTTGCCGGCGACCTGCTGGGCGATACCGCCAAGGTCACCATCGATACTGACTACCTGGGCGCCCGAGAGCAGGTGCGCGACTTTAACTACGAGCTGCGCCACCGCGGTCGCAAGACCGAGTGCGAGATCGACGCCAACGGCGTGCTGACCGGCACGTCCAAGAAGGTCTACCGCGGCACCATCGACCTCGTGCACGGTTGCAAGGGTGCAACCGGCACCGAGCGCGAGACGGTGCTTTTGGCCAACAAGGGCGTCGACAACAAGACCGTTCCCGTCATTCTCTGCGACGAGGACGACGTCGCCGGCAACCACGGAGCCACCATCGGCCACGTCCGCGACGAGCAACTGTTCTACCTCGCCTGCCGCGGCCTTGACCAAAACGCCGCCGAGGACCTGTTCGTCCGCGCCAAGCTGGAGGACGCCGCACTTTCCGCCACCGACGAGCGCACCCGCGCCGCCGTCGTCCGCCTGGGCAACAACCTGATCGACAACTTTGAAGAGGAGCTCGCATGATCGACACCGAGCACGTTAAATGCGACACCTGTACTGCCCCCGAGCCCATGGAGCTCGACGCCAGCGACGAGGCTTCGCGCGGCTGGCCTACCGTCGACATCGAGACCAATCCCTACAAGGCACAGTTCCCGCTGTTCCAGCAGCACCCCGAGATCGCCTTCCTCGATAGCGCCGCCACCGCGCAGCGCCCTGCCTGTGTGCTCGACGCCGAACGCGACTTCTACCAGCGCATGAACGCCAACCCGCTGCGCGGCCTGTACTCGCTGTCCGTCGAGGCCACCGAGGCCATCGCGAAGGTCCGCCAGCAGATCGCCGACCTCATCGGCGCTCCCCAGGCCAACGAGGTCGTCTTCACTCGCAACACGAGCGAGTCGCTCAACCTGGTCGCCAAGAGCTTTGCACCCACGGTGCTCGAGCCCGGTGACGAGGTCGTCATCACCATCATGGAGCACCACTCCAACCTAATCCCGTGGCAGCAGGTCTGCCGCGAGACCGGCGCCAAGCTCGTCTACCTCTACCCCACCAAGACCGGCCAGCTCACCACCGAGGAGGTTCTTGCCAAGGTTGGTCCCAAGACCAAAATTCTGGCCGTGGGTCAGGTTTCTAACGTGCTGGGCGTCGAGAACCCGGTCAAGAACCTCGGCAAGCTCGTCCACAAGTACGGCGGCTATCTGGTCGTCGACGGCGCGCAGTCGCTGCCGCACATGCCGGTCGATGTGGCCGACCTGGGAGCCGACTTCTTTGCCTTTAGCGCGCACAAGGCCATGGGCCCCATGGGCATCGGCGTGCTGTGGGGCAAGATGGACCTGCTCAACGCCATGCCTCCCATGCTCACTGGCGGCGAGATGATCGATTCGGTCACCGAGCAGGACGCCGTCTGGGCGCCCGTCCCCGAGAAATTCGAGGCCGGCACGCAGGACGCCGCCGGCATCTTCGCCACGGGTGCGGCACTCGACTACCTGGTCAACACGGTGGGTTACGAGAACATCCAGGCACGCGAGCAGGCACTCGTCCACTACCTGATGGGCGAGCTCATGCAGCTCGACTTTGTCCAGATCATCGG